>DASQMK010000409.1:0-1572 GCA_035645575.1 Metabacillus sp. | reverse complement strand
AAGATGAGGCACTGTTAGAAATTGCTAAAAAAGCAATTGAAAGAAAAACAGGTGCACGTGGTCTAAGGTCTATCATTGAAGGAATTATGCTTGATATGATGTTTGATCTTCCATCACGAGAAGACATTGTGAAGGCTATAATCACAGCTGAAACTGTTTTAGGAGACACACCACCTAAACTAGTTTTAAGCGATGGAACTGTCATCCAAGAAGATAAAAAAACATCAGCTTAATATAATCAAAAATGGAAGCCGTATTATTCCCGGCTTCCATTTTTGTACGGCCAAAAGTTTGAACTTAGTACAAGGCTCACTACATTAGGACCTGTGACCAAGCTAAGTTTTTCTTATGTAGCATTAGCTCAAAACTTTCCCTTAGTGCATGTTTATTCCGGAGAAACAAAGGAGATACTAGCTATAAATAACCGCTTCTACAAAAAATGGCAAGCAAAGCTTGCCCTTTTGTCCCTCATTATGAAGATGATAATCTTCCTTATACATATTGAAATTAACAATATAAGGGTATAAAAATATGGGGCATTTATCAGGGCAAAAGGAACGTCACAGACCTCTCGATGAAGTCATAGAGTAGTTTGAATTTCCAACGAAGCGGTAAGACGACACCATGGCAGGAGGGACCGACAAATGAGCTGGACTAGTATCGCTTTGTTTATTCAGTTATTTTTTGGGATTATCATTGGGTTGTATTTTTGGAACTTATTAAAAAATCAACGAACTCAAAAAGTCTCAATTGATCGTGAATCAAAAAAAGAAATGGAACAGCTAAGGAAGATGAGAGCTATCAGGCTTACAGAGCCTTTGGCGGAAAAAGTACGACCAAAGAGCTTTCAAGATATTGTAGGACAAGAAGATGGAATTCGTTCGCTGCGTGCTGCCTTATGTGGATCAAATCCTCAGCATGTTATTGTGTATGGACCACCCGGAGTTGGAAAAACAGCGGCTGCACGTTTAGTTTTAGAAGAAGCGAAACGTAATAAGAGATCACCTTTTAAAGAAAGTGCCGTTTTTGTTGAACTTGATGCAACAACAGCTAGATTTGATGAAAGAGGAATTGCAGATCCACTAATTGGTTCAGTTCATGACCCTATTTATCAAGGAGCTGGAGCCATGGGACAAGCAGGAATACCTCAGCCAAAACAAGGGGCTGTATCGCATGCACATGGCGGAGTTTTATTTATAGATGAAATTGGTGAATTACATCCTATTCAAATGAATAAACTTTTAAAGGTGTTAGAGGATCGAAAGGTCTTTTTAGAAAGTGCTTATTATAATGAAGAGAATACACAAATTCCAACTCATATCCATGATATTTTTAAAAATGGTCTGCCGGCAGATTTTCGCTTAATCGGGGCAACAACACGAACTCCAAATGAAATACCGCCAGCTATCAGGTCAAGATGTCTTGAAGTGTTTTTTAGAGATTTAGAACAAGAAGAACTTGCTATCGTCGCTCGAAAAGCAGCAAATAAGGTAGAAATGGAAGTAAGTAATGAAGGAATTGACTTGTTGACATCTTATGTTCGAAATGGTCGTGAAGTTGTAAACCTAATGC
>DASQMK010000408.1:0-19453 GCA_035645575.1 Metabacillus sp. | reverse complement strand
CCTGCAACGAAAAATTATGTATTCTACGTTGAATCACAAAAAACAGGACCTTCTAGAAAGAAAGTCCAGTTTCTTTTATCTTATTTGGCCATTTCCTGACATTAAGAATTTTACTGTCGTTAGCGCAGGTAATCCCATTGGACCACGAGCATGTAATTTTTGCGTAGATATTCCAATTTCTGCTCCAAACCCTAGTGCTCCTCCGTCTGTAAAGCGAGTTGAGGCATTATGATATAGAGCAGAGGCATCAACTATATTCATAAACGTTTTAGCTGTATCCTTATTTTCTGTTACAATTGCTTCTGAATGCTTTGTTCCATATGTTTCAATATGTTCGATTGCTTCTTCGACACTCCCAACAGTTTTGATAGCAAGATCTAAACTTAAATACTCATTAGCCCAATCTTCTTCGTTGGCCAAAACAGCATTTGGGATATATGAAAGTGCTGTTTGGTCTCCATGAACCACAATACCCTGTTCAGTTAATGTCTTGTTTAGCTGGTCTTTGTTTTTTTCAAGCCAATCTTTATGAATAATAGCTGTTTCTAATGCATTACACACAGCTGGACGGTCTGTTTTTGCATTCACTAAAATGTTTAATGCTTTTTCAACATCTGCTTCAACATCAATATATAAATGGCAGTTTCCTACACCTGTCTCAAGTACCGGAACAGTCGCATTGTTAACAACAGCATTAATAAGAGACCCTCCACCTCTTGGGATTAATACGTCAATATGTTCCTTCATTGTAAACAGCTGTTGTGTGGCTTCACGGTTAGTGCTAGCAATAAATTGAACTGCCTCTTTCGGAATTTTTGTCTCATTTAATGCTTCGTGCATAACCTCAACGATTGCCTTGTTTGATGATAAAGCAGATGATCCGCCTTTTAATACGATGGCATTTCCTGATTTAAGAGCAAGACCTGTCGCGTCAACTGTCACATTCGGACGAGCTTCATAAATCATGCCTATAACACCTAATGGCACTGTCACCTTCTCAACTAATAATCCATTATCAAGAGTCCAACTCGATAAAATCTTTCCAGTAGGATCTTGCAAATTCGCTACCTGACGTAATCCTTCTGCAAAGTCAAAGATTCTTTCCTTAGATAATGCAAGACGATCCATATAAGCTTCTTCATAGCCTTTTTCTCGACCTACTTGTAGATCACGCTCATTTGCACTAAGAATACGTCCTGTGTTCTTTTCCAACGTATCAGCTAAAATATGGAGTGCTTCATTTTTTTCTTCTGTTGATAAAAGACTTACCTTTTTTGCTGCTTTTTTTGCTGCAATTGCTTGTTCTTCAACTGTCGTTTGTTCTTCTATGACAGACATCCAATTCCTCCTTTTATACTCCAACAGGTAATGATAGTTCAAGCTCACATACTAAATCATCAAAATGAACAACCTCTCGCCTATGAATATCTTCACCTGCAATGTTCTTCATTTCTTCTAATTCCTCAGTTGAATAATTCACAACACCCAGACCAACTCTTTCTCCTTCATGATCTAGAATACGAATTACCGCACCCCTATCAAATTGTCCATTTACTTTCTCGATATCAGATGAATAAATGCTATGCTTATGATCAGCAATAGATGTTTTTACTTTTTGATTGATCACAACTTCCCCCTCTGGACCTGAGTGAAAAGCAATCCATTGTTTCTTTCTATTTAAATTAATTGTCTCATTTGTTACTTCAAAATACGTACCTTTCGCTTCTCCACAAACAGCATCAGTTAGAATATTGGCAATGCTTGCTTTACCAAGAAATGTTGAAATACCAGATGCCATCGCTATTTTAACAGCATCAATTTTTGATCTCATTCCACCTGTACCTACATTACTACCTGATTCACCAGCACCTTCTTCAATCTCAGGAGTGATTTCATATACCTTTTCAAGTAATTTGGCATGTTCGTTTTTACGTGGATCAGAGTCATATAACCCATCAATATCAGATAGAATAATGAGTTGACCTGCTTCAACTAAACCAGCTACTTTTGCGGACAACGTATCATTGTCGCCAAATTTCAAACGATCTACTGTAACCGTATCGTTTTCGTTAACAATCGGAATAATCCCTCTTTCCAATAGTACATTTAACGTATTTCGCACATTGTTGTAACGAGTTTCATCAGAAAAGTCACTGCGCGTTATTAATATTTGGGATGCAACATATCCATGAGATAGGAAAATTTCAGAGTACGCCTCAATCAATAAACCTTGCCCAATGGAAGCTGCTGCCTGTTTTTCTGGTAAAGATGTTGGACGGTCAATACAACCTAATTTTCGATAACCAGCTGCTACAGCCCCTGAAGATACGAAGACTATTTCATGTCCTTCGTCTTTTAATAATGCAATTTCATCTGCTAATTTCTCTAGTTTTCGTCGACTAATTTCTCCGTGTCGACTTGTTAAAGAACTGCTTCCTACTTTGATTACAACCCGTTTCTTTCCGTTTTCTAGGGTCGTCATTATATCACTCCTGAATCATATTTATCTGTATAATAAAAATCTATTATTTTGAGTTCACTAATAGACTTTCTTGAATTTGTTCACTAATTTCCTTTGAGCGTTTTGCAGCATGTTCAACAGCTCTGGCAATTGCCTGGCCGCCACCATTCTCATCAAGTGCATTTAGGCCAGCAGCTGTTGTACCATTTGGTGATGTTACTTTTTCTCTTAAAATTGTTGGTGTTTCGTTTTGTTCTTGGACCATTTTTGCAGCACCTTTGATTGTTTGAGCAATAATTTTTCTTGTTGTTTCCATATCAAATCCTGCCTGTGCACCTTGCTGCTCCATATGCTCCATTAAATAATAAAAATATGCTGGTCCGCTGCCAGCAAGACCTGTAAAGATATCCATATCCTTTTCATCGATTGTATAAACTTCACCGATGCATCCTAATAATGATTTAGTTAAAACGACATTGTTTTCTGATGTTTCATGACCTGGGGATATGGCAGTAGCTGATTCACCGATTGCACTTGATGTATTCGGCATCACTCGAACTACTTGCTGGCCATTATGAAGGTTTTGTTCAAGATATGTTGTTGTAATTCCAGCTAGAACTGATATTATGAGATGGTTTGATTTGATATGTTTCTTGATTCCGCTTAATGCCTGATCTACATCTTTTGGCTTCATCGCCAGAATAATGACATCTATTTGATCAAACTGTAAGTCTTCTACTTTACATCCTTTTATTCCATATTTCGCTTCTAAAGCAAATAACCTTTCTGCATTTGAACGATTAGTGGCAATAATCCGATCTGTTGGAAGTTGATCTGATTTTACAAGTCCTGAAATCATTGCCTCGGCCATAGAGCCTGCGCCTATAAACGCAACTGTTTTATCGTATAACATCTCATCTCTCCAATTTCGTTCGTATTTTTGTTCGTATTTTTTCTCACGTTTTAATACTAACACGATGATTTTCATAATCAAGGTGTTTGAGAGATGTTGTGAGTATTTCTTCCAATTAGTTAGTGTAAGCGTTACCATTTATACATATATTCTTTTAAAAGCGTCTCAGTCGTCCTTAACGCTTCTCATCCCCTCATATCAAGATTTGATTTTTGAAATTTTCATACAATTACCTAGCTAATGGAGATTGTAATTTATTTTGGAGTTCCACCAAAATAAATCACCGTAAAAATGTTTTAAAAAAGACTCATATATTTAAATCATATGAAAACCTTTCATTTTTTCGTTAACTGTTATACAATTCCAAATATGTACCTATGTCTTGAATGGTTCGTAGGATCGAAAGGAGTTTTTCATGTTGAAAAAATATTTACTAGCGTTTTTTGTAGGGGTTCTTTCATTATCACTTGCTGCTTGCAACAATGATAAAGAAAAAGCAGAAGAGCTTGCAACAGAAGAAGAATCAACAAATGCAGAACCTGCTAAAGAGGAAGCTGTTGACCAAGAAGAAATGCAAAAAAAGCTTGATGCTCAAAAGGTAGAAGATAATCTAGTTGTTGCAATTGTTAATGGGAAAGAAATCAAAGGTACCGAATATAATGAGGCTTTAAGCATCTCGCAAATGCAATTTACTAGTATGGGACAAGACCCAACGACTGAAGAACTAGCAAAGCAATTAAAAGACTATACACTTGAAAGTCTTGTAGGGCAAACCTTAATCATGCAAGAAATTGAGAAAAAGGGATATGAAGCGAAAGAAGAAGATATAAATGAGCAGCTAGATATTCTTAAAGCACAATATGAGTCTGATGAAGCATTTGATGAAGCATTAAAAACAACTGATCTTACATTAGACGACCTTAAGGATCAACTTGCTGATACAGTCAGATACGATCAATATATAAAAAATGACTTAAAGGTAGAAGAAGTATCAGATAAAGAAGTAAAAGAATACTATGACTCAATGGCAAGCTCTGCTGAAGAATCAACTGAGACTCCAAAATTCGATGATGTTAAGGATACATTAAAAGTAAACCTAGAGCGTCAAAAAACACAAGAAAAACTAGCAGCAAAGGTTGAAGAACTTCGTGAATCAGCAGAGATTGAGTTAAAATTATAAAAATGAATCAAAAACGCTTGTTCAGTTGAACAAGCGTTTTTGATTTGCTAATTTAAAATTCGTAATGTCGACAACAACATCTTGTATAATAGTAGCTTAAACGTACAAACTATCATCAGGACTTGTAGCTCAATGTGTAGAGCGGTCAACAGTTACACCGTCAACTGTTGGACATTTTGTGGGTTCAAATCCCATCAAGTCCTTTTATGCTTCATCTACAATATTCACAAAAATATCTTCTGCATTAGGTTCTTTTTCAATTAATCCTGCATCCTTCAACCACTTTATTGTTTCTTCCCATTGTAGTTGATCCTGGCTTCCAAATCCTTCCTCTGATTTCATTAGAGGCAATAAGATATCCAAGCTTTGAACCTCTACTTCTTTTACTAACGGAAAGTTTGATTCATCTTGGTTATTTAATAAAATCTGTAAAGCTTCTTCAGGATTTTCTGCAGTAAATTCATACCCTTTTGTTGCAGCTCGCCAAAATGCCTCAATAGACTCTTGTTCTTTTTCCCATGTTTGATCACTTGTAACCGCAACAAGCTCATAGTAATTTGGTACTCCATACTCTGTTGGATTGATGTTCCGAGTTTTATGACCTTCATGTGCAAGGACTGGGACTTCATGATTAATATACGCACCGATGACTGCATCTACTTTTTCACTAACAATAGAGGAGCCTAACTCAAATCCAACATCAACCAATTCAACCTTTTCAGGGTTACCTCCATCCGCTCTCACCATTGACTGAATTAATGATTCATTTAAAGGGATTCCAGGGAACCCAACTGTTTTACCTTCTAAATCTTTTGGAGTTTGAATATCACTATCTTCTAAATAAATCACACGGTTTAAAGGTGAACGTACAATTGCACCTACCGATTTGATCTTTACATCTTGATTTGCACGGGCGATAATCACATCCGGTTGATATGAAATACCTAGGGTAACCTTCCCTGCTGCAGCTAAATTAATTGGGTCAGTCGGATTTGCAGGGAATTGAATATCAACATTTAGACCTTCTTCTTCAAAATATCCTTTTTCTTTTGCAATGTATAAAAAACTATGAACAGCATTAGGATACCAATCTAGCATAATACTTATTTCCTTTAATTCTTCCGTTTCCTCTTGATTTCCTGCTTCAGATGCTGTATTACTTGCACATGCTGAAAGAATAGCTAAACAAAAACTTATAAACAATAAAATGACCTTTTTCATTTTAATTTCCTCCATTTAAGTATGTTTTTTTCAATAATTCTTACAATGATAAATAATCCAATGCCAACTAATGATAAAATTACGATTGGGGCAAAAACACCAGCTCCATCAAATTGAGTCATCATTCTTCTACTAAAATACCCTAAACCAGATTGAGCACCAATCCATTCACCAATAGCAGCTCCGATTACACTTAGTGTTACAGCAACCTTTAATCCTGATAAAAAATACGGCGTACATCCTGGAACTTGAAGTTTAAAGAAAATGTCTTTATTACTTGCCCCCATCGTCCTTAGCAGATCCTTATATTCCTTACTCGTTGCATTGAGTCCATCATAGGTGTTCACCGTAATCGGAAAAAATGTAATGAGCACTGTTACAATGACCTTACTCCAGATCGTATACCCAAACCAAAGGACAAAAATAGGGGCAAGTGCGATAATCGGAATGGTCTGAGATGAAATAATTAGTGGGTAAAATGTCTTCTCAACCGTTTTACTGACACTCATCCATATCGCCAGCCCTACACCAAAGACAATCGATAAACATAACCCAATGATGATAATAAGAAATGTAGCTGGCAAATGCTCAAAAAATAAAGGTTCCTTTAAAAGCCAAATTTTCACGACCACATCTGTAGGCGCAGGAAGTATAAAACCCATATTTAACATTCTTGCACCTACTTCCCAAAAGATCAGAATACATATCGTTAGGCAAATCGAGGCTCCATATTTTTTTACTAGACTCATAAATTTGGCCACGCTCGCAACTCATCTAAAAGTTCATCTTTTAATCGTAGAATATCAGGATGATTTAAATCTCTTACAGCTCTTGGTCGTGTTAATGGAACATGAATTTCTTTCAATTTCGAGGTAGGTGCTTCCATAAACACATAAATACGATCTGATAAAAACAATGCCTCATTTACATCATGAGTTATAAAAAGAATCGTTTCCTTGCGCTTTTGCCATTGAGCTAATAACCACTCTTGTAAGGATAATTTCGTGATCGCATCTAATGCGCTAAACGGCTCATCCAGTAATAAAATGTTGGACCCGCTTAAAATGGTTCTTAAAAAGGAGACACGTTGCCTCATTCCTCCTGATAGTTCAATAGGAAAACAATTTTCCACATCTTTTAGTCCAAACTCTTCTAAGAGCATCATGACTTTTCTATAAGCTTCACGTTTTTTCACTCCTTTTATCTCTAGGGGTAAAGCTGCATTTTCAACAATTGTTCGCCAAGGTAAAAGTAAGTCTTGTTGGGGCATATAGCCCACTTGTCCTAACCTGTTGATTTCAAGCTGATTTCGCAAATAAATCTCACCTTCACTTGGTTGCTCCAACCCTGTGATTAACTTAAACAATGTACTTTTCCCAGATCCGCTCGGTCCTAAAAAACTAATAAATTCTCCATCAAACAGATCCAAATTCAGCTTTTTTAGAATCGGCTTTTGCACGGTATCATGATCATAGTGAAAACTAATATCTTTGAATTGGAGAATGGTATTAGTCATTTGTTGGCCACATCTCTTCATGGTAAGCCATATCCCAGAACATATACTCAAATTTTGTCGTATTAAGAAAGACTTCTTCTAATTTTTTTAGTTCCTGTTCTGGTTTTCCTTCTGCAAGATCATCCATTAAGTCTATACACCATGTGGCAAGCTGACCGAATTCAGCTGATGCGTACATTGTAATCCACTCTCCATAAAATTCATGCTCACTTGCGCCTTTCTTTTTAGATAAGTCCTTCCCTATTTCCCAGTAGCTCCACATACATGGCAGCAATGCAGCAACCAACTCTGCAAGCGTCCCATTTTGGCTTACATGCAACATATAATGCGTATAGGCGAGTGTTGTCGGAGAAGGCTTCGCTTCCTCTAATTCTTGAGTTGTAATGTCAAATCGTTTGGCATATTGACGATGAAGCTCCATTTCTTCATTTAATGTCGAATGCAGCAATGCAGCAAATCGGCCCATCGTATTTACATCTGTCGCTTTTACAGCACCTAATGCAAACACTTTTGCATAGTCTATTAAATATAAATAATCCTGAATCATATAAAAACGAAACTTTTCTTTTGCAAGTGTTCCATCTCCCATACCTTGCACAAAAGGATGAGCATGATTTTTCTCCCAAATAGGAAGTACTTTCTCATAAAGCCTTTGACTGAATTTCATTAGGACATCCTCCTATCCTCATTTACTGTATGATTCCAATCATAAATAAACAATAAGATTGATTTTGTGAACTGAACTAATTCATCAATTGATAGCTGTTCATTAACAGAGTGTGCATGTTGCAGTTTTCCTGGTCCATATATGACAGTTGGGATACCAGCATCAGCCAACCAGCCTCCATCTGTAACAGTTGGAGATACATCCACAATTGCTTGCTTTTGTATGATTGACTCATGGTTAGCAGCTAATAACTTAACTGCTGGGTGGTTAGGATCTACTTCTAAGGAAGGAAAAATCTCTCCTCTATCTACAATCATCGACTTCCCGCCCCATTCAAAGCTTGGCGGATGCTCTCGAAGCCACGGATCAGCATTTGCAACATGGAATATGTGCTCTTCAATTTCTTGAATAATCTCTTCATGTGATTCATTTGGATAATAGTGAACAGTGATCCATAACCTGCATTCATCAGCGATAAAGGCAGCATGACGGCCACCTTCTATAACAGCCGGGTTAATCGTATTTGTACCAGGTAAAAAACCCGGATAACTTTTGGTCACAGCCCAATGACGTTCAAGGTCCTGAAGCCCTTGGACAATCCTTGTCATTTTCTCGATTGCACTTGCTGCGAAAAGATTGCCTCCTGCATGAATCATTTGCCGTCTAGTTGCATCATGATAGGTTTGTGAACTTTTCACAGTAATCCATCCTGTGATCACTCCACCTTGGCCTTGAATATGTAAATCACTTGTATCCACAACAACGGCAAAATCAGCTTTATATCCTCTGTTACAACATTCTAATGTTCCTGCTTCTCCAACTTCCTCTCCAATAACAGATTGAAAGATCAGATCACCTGGTAGATCAATTCCCTCCTCATGTAAAAGTTGAATGGCAAACAGTGCACCTGCCAAACCGCCCTTCATATCTGCAGCACCGCGTCCAACAATCATTCGATCCTTTACAATCGGTACAAATGGATTTGTTTCCCACTCTTCATCCTCATGCACCTCAGCCACATCAATATGACCGTTAATTATTAAGCTTTTGTATGAGGAACTTTGCTTTCCTTTCTTAATAGCAACAACATTTGGGTCATTCGGATATACGTCCCACATATCAATTGAAAAACCTTTTTTGTTTAAAAAATCCGCAATAAACAGTTGAGCTTCCTTTGTATTTCTAGCTGGTGGTGCTGGAGTTTTATACTCAATTAGCTTTTTTACTAAGGAAATTAACTCATCTTCTCGCTCATGAACAGATTCAACTAGTTCGGTGATCGTTTTTGCCAAGCTCCCTCTCCTCCTTCACAAAATTTCTAAAATAAAAAAACCACTTCTACAAAGGAGAAGTGGTTTGAATGGCATAAAATAATTGGTACAAATTCATAGCATATCATTGCTATTAATTTCACCCAAAATAATGTATTCAAACACCGCTTCCCTCCGCTAGTATTATCTAGATCAGGTAATAAGGGTCAAGGTATGAACCTCTCTCAGCTTTAATTAGCTCCCCTAGTGGTGATTCTATTAAGTTATGAAATAAATTGATTATCATTATTTTTATCATAAACTTTTTCATTTGGCAACGTTATATTGTTATTGTGTGGCAGAAATTTGATCTTTTACTACCTGCTTTTGATCAAAAAGCTGAAACAAAAAGCCAAATAATGAGGCTAATATTTGTTGAAATAACATCCCTAATACAACAGGCACTGCAACAGCAGGCGGGAAATATTGAACAGCAATAACTGCTCCTGCACTTATATTACGCATACCACCTGTAAACAGCATCACGACCTGTGTTTCTCTGTCCCTCTTTAGGAAAATACCTATTCCCCATGCAATTATATAACCAATGCAAGCTAGAAAAAAGACCGTAAGCCCAATCATCAATAATTTCACATTAAATTCCGTAATATATGGCGAAATAACTGCACCGTTTATCATGACGACTGAAGCAAGTGCAAGCTTTGAAAATGGAGCTAAGGCTTTACCTGCTTTTACACATTTTCCTTTTGTGAAATGATTAGTCAACATACCTAGAAGTGAGGGGATTACAACCATAAAGAATAATCCATACATAATGTCCAGGACATTGATTTGTACATTTTGACCAACAAAAAGCGATAAAGAAAACGGCACTAAAAAAGGTGAAAGGATTGTATCAAATAAGATAATCGATAAAGCAAGCGCAATATTTCCTTTATAAATCGTCACCCAAATAAAGCTTGTAATACCTGTAGGAATAACAGCTGCTAAAACAAACCCTGTAATTGTTAAATGATCATCAGGATAAAAGCTTTGACCGACTAACCAAGCAACTGAGGGCATAACTAAATGCAACAGCAAAATAATCACAAATAATGGGAGAGGTTTTTTTATGACTCCTTTTAAGGAAGAAAAATTTGAACCAAGACTACCTGTCAATGTCATAAATGCAAATAACCATGGAATGAGAAATGTAAAAGCTAACAGCTTTTCAGCAAGTAACACGCCTGTTAATACACTTAATGGTGTAATGATGGGCATCCACTTCTCAAGCTGTCGATTAATGGTTTGTAGCATAGAGCATTCTCCTAATCTGGAAATTTCATGATGAATCAATAAAAACTATGTATATGCCATTGTACCAGAATTTAGAAGAATTTTGTGTTTTCATGTTTATTATATCTAATCCATATGAAAATCTTCTGTTAAAATAATTCCTAATTTTTCCTCCATTAAATTGCGATGATATACGAAATTTTACGCAAAATAAACATAATGAAGATCGCAATGGAGTTGAATCAAATTGAAAAAAACCTTTATTATTTGCTTATTTCTCTTATCACTTACATATAAACATACATATGGAACCACAGTATATAAGGCATCCCTTCACCCCATTAGCTTTCAGCCGGAACTACCTAATTGGGAAGAGGTAAAAGAAATTATTCCACGGCATTCGACCTTCACTGTTATCGATATTGAAACCGGGAAGAAATTTGAAGTTCAACGAAGAGCTGGAAGTGGTCATGCGGATGTACAGCCTTTAACAAAAGAAGATACCGTTATCATGAAAGCCATCTATAATGGCAATTGGAGCTGGAGAAGACGTGCCGTCCTAATTCAAATCAAAGACCGTCTTATTCCTGCATCAATGCATGGAATGCCACACGGAGCAGGAGCCATACAAAATGGATTTCCAGGCCATTTTTGTATTCATTTTTCAGAAAGCAAAACACATCGTTCAGGTAAACAAGATTTGTCACATCATATCATGATATTAAAGGCTGCTGGTAAGTTTGATGAATATACAGCAACACTAACAGCTGAACAATCATTAGAAGTATTTCTCTTAACTGTTAAAAACAGTGATAAAGATTTGAGTAAAAAGATTAGTCTATCTAACAACCCGGATCTCGATCACTCATTTGCGTTTTTTCAAGATATTGAAGGGATGCAATGGTCAATAAATGAGATTGAACAGAGTGAGCCAATGTCTCTTACAATGGAGATACCTGCTAATATAAAAATGTATTTAAAAAGTATTGGCCCAGTGAAAGTAAAACATACCTTTACCCTAGTAAGGACCTCTCCGTTTTCATCATGGTATGTTATGGTTGATCCTTTCTTGGAAAAAATACAAAAAAACTAAATCGTTATGGAAAAGGAGGTGGAATTCATTGTATATGATACTCGCATTATTTATGCTTATTGCACAGCCTGTTGAGTTATCAGATAATTTATCAATTACATATAGTGGAAAAGAAATAAAATCACTACATCGTTCTGAAATTGCTCTTTCTCCATTTCAAAATGATTTTATTGATGAAGCAAAATTTATTGAACTTACCGATTCGTTAGAATCAGAAGTATACAAAGAACCAATAAACGCTTCATTAGATCAACACGGTCGGTTAATTAGTGAAAAAATGGGGCATAAATTGAATCGAAAATTATGGAAGGAATTATTTTATACTCGTTATTTTTCACAAGGTCCCGCAACAATTGAAATACCAACTGAAACGCTTTACCCGAAGGTGGATAGTGAACTTCTTTCTTCTATTAAGGACAAAATAGTTGGTCAATATGTCACCTTTTTTAATAGTAGAAATGCAGAACGTACTCACAATATTAAATTAGCCTCAGAGGCCATAAATAATTATGTGATTTTTCCTGGAGAGATTTTCTCATTTAATTCTGTTGTTGGAAAAAGAACGGTCGAAAAAGGATATTTACCCGCACCAGTTATCGTAAGAGGGGAGCTCTCTGAAGGTATTGGCGGGGGAATATGTCAGGTTTCATCAACACTTTTTAACGCAGTAGATAAAGCAGGTGTCAAAATACTTGAGCGATACTCACATAGTAGAAGAGTTCCTTACGTCCCTCCAAACCGAGATGCAACTGTAAGTTGGTATGGTCCTGATTTCACTTTTGAAAACGAACATAATCAACCTTTACTCATTCGCTCAAAAGTGATTGGAGGACAGCTTATCGTTAGTATTTATTCATCTGATACATTTCAAAAAAAGATTAAAAAGGATCAGTCCTCTTCTTAAAGAATAACTGATCCTTTTTATTTATCCCAGTAAGCTCCCCCCCCACCACAAGCTTTTGAGTTTACAAAGAAGGTAGTTGGAGGATAACTGCCCGTAAAGGTTAGATTGGTTCAACTAACCTTCAGTGGGGATAAAGAAAACCTCTACTCATGGAAGTTTCGCTTTATTTTCTAAAAGCTTTTAGTCCTTCATTTAATGTTTTCGTTTGGGTGTAAACTTCTTTATAAAGTGTAAATAACTGATTGTATCTTTCTACATTCTCCGGAATTGGTTCATATGTTTTATCAGGTTGAATAAAGATATCAGCAATCTCTTGTAATGAATCTGCCCAACCTGCTCCGTATGCTGCAAGAATGGCCGCACCGATTCCTGGTCCTTGTTCACTTTTCAGTTTAATAATTTTAGCATTAAAAACGTCTGCTTGAATTTGAAGCCATGTATCATTTTTTGCTCCACCACCTATTGAAATCACGTTCGTAATTTCTTTTCCACTTTCACGGAAAATATCAATGGATTCGTTTAGTGAAAACGTAATCCCCTCAATAACAGCACGAGCAAAATCCTTTTTCGTATGAGAGCCTTCCATTCCGATAAAACTAGCGCGAATCGTAGGATCAGCATGTGGAGTTCTTTCACCTACTAAATATGGCGTAAATAGTAAGCCATTTGATCCAACTGGTACTGATTCAATCCCATCCAGCAATGCCTCAAACGTTTCATTTTCTGCAAAAACATCTTTAAACCAATTTAAGCTGTAACCAGCTGCAAGTGTTACTCCCATCGTATAGAAGGCATTTTCTTTTCCGTGATTAAAATAATGAACCTCGCCTGAAAAATCACGATCATTTCGTTCCTCATAGGAAAGCACTACACCTGATGTACCTACACTACAAAGAGTATGACCCTCAGATAATATACCAGAACCAATTGCTCCACAAGCATTGTCAGCTCCACCAGCAAAAACCTTTGTTTCAGTGGAAAGTCCAGTTTGTTGAGCAAACTCCACTATCAACTGACCAACACATTCATGTGATTCAACTAATGGTGGACAGAAATCAACATTCAAATCAAACAAATCGCAAATCTCTTTACTCCATGTTTTTTCGCCTACATTTAATAACAAAGTTCCGGCGGCATCTGAATATTCACTATGAATGTTTCCTGTCATTCGGTAACGAAGATAATCCTTAGGAAGCATAAATACAGCTGCTTTTTCAAAAATATGTGGTTCATGCTCTTTTACCCATAATATTTTTGGCAGAGTAAAGCCTTCAAGCGCAGGATTTTTTGTAATTTCCAGCAATCTCTCTGTACCTACAACATTATATATCTGTTGGCACTGCCCAGTTGTTCTTACGTCATTCCATAAAATTGCATTTCTTAGCACTTGATTGTTTTCATCTAAAAGTACTAATCCATGCATTTGCCCTGAAAAGCTAATTCCCTCAATATCTGCTACATTTCCTTGAAAATTTTGAACAAGCTCGGCTAATCCTTCTCGTGTTTTATCAACCCATTGCTCAGGCTCTTGTTCACTGTAGCCAGATTTTTCATGGATTAATGGATAAGATTTTGACACTTCTTGCGCAATTGTTCCCTCTTGATCCATTAATATTACTTTTACAGCACTTGTACCTAAATCAACCCCAATTACATACTTCATTTTATCTCCCCTTTATTTTTAAGTCATCAATAGAGCATAAAATCTGTTATTTAATGGTATACTCTTATATAAGTAAACCCTTACAATATAGTAATTTATTAACTTTTATCTCTAGTATTTAATACTCCTAAATCTACTTGAATTATACCATTAGGGTGAAAGTTTGTCTATTCATTAAACTAAGTTTGTACTATAATATAGATAGAAAATCATTGAAAATAGGTGAAGCATTTGAAATCAATTACATGGAATCAACAAGTTGTAAAAAAAAATAATACAGCTCTTGTCTTTCAAACCATTACCCAACAGGAGCCCATTTCAAGAGCAGATATTGCTGGGCAATCTGGATTAAATAAAGCAACGGTTTCCTCACTTGTAAATGAACTGTTAGAAAAAGAGTTAGTCTATGAATCAGTTCCTGGGGAATCAAGTGGTGGTCGCAGGCCTGTTCTTCTACATTATCATGCAACAGCTGGATATTCTATTGGAATAGATCTAGGTGTAAATTATATTCTTGGTGTCGTTACAGACCTTAAAGGAAATATTGTGATTGAAGAACATGTAAAAGTGATAAACACTTCTTTTCTAGAAGTGATCGAACAGATTAAAAATATGATTACCTTATTAGTTAAAGATCTTCCAAAAACCCCTTATGGAATTGTTGGGATCGGTATTGGAATTCCAGGAATCGTTGATAAACAAGGCAGTATTCTCCTCGCTCCTAACCTTGGTTGGAAAAATTGCGAGATGAAATCACTATTAGAAGACGAATTCCAAGTACCTGTTGTTATTGTGAATGAAGCAAATGCAGGAGCGTATGGTGAAAAACACTTTGGAGTTGGACAGGACTATAATGATATCGTATATGTAAGTGCTGGGATCGGTATTGGTGTAGGACTAATACTTAACAATGAATTATATCAAGGTCTTAATGGATTTTCAGGGGAAATGGGTCATATGGTCATCGAAATAAACGGAATTCCTTGTAGATGTGGTAGTAAAGGATGCTGGGAGACGTACGCATCAGAACATGCGCTCTTAAATCGAGCAGGATCAGATACAACGTTAGAACAATTAATTTCTTTAGCACAAAAAAATGACGAAAAGGCGATTTCCCTTTTCAAAGAAATTGGATCCTATATTGGTTATGGAATTAATAATATCATCAACACCTTCAACCCAGAACAAATTATTATCGGAAATCGTTTAGCAATGGCAGAAGAGTGGATTAAACAACCGATTTTAGATGTTGTTTACTCTCAATCACTCTTCTTCCAACAACAGGATTTACAAATTAATTTCTCAGAACACTCCACTCATTCAGCTGCATTAGGTGTTGCTGCGCTCACAACCGAGAGTTTTATTCATAGAGAATTACAGGAATATTAATGTATCCTTTTAAAAAATACACAACAAAAAATCCGGTTCCCAATTGGAAACCGGATTGTTGTTGAAAAAGTTTTGCCGCGATTGCCGCATCATAAGATTATAGAGTTTTAAACCACCACTCCTACAAGTGGGTGTTCGCAGAAGCTTTCATATCGTCCTCTACATACTGGAGGCATGATATTCCGACCTCAATGTAAAACTCCCTATTTCAGCTTAAAGGTTAAAACTTTATAAAGGATGCGTACAGCGCAGCTTGTATTGTTATAATACTAGAAATCATAAATGAATGCAATAGGAGATTTTCACATTTCCTTTATATTGATTTTAAGACTCCTACAAGTAAATCCATCACTTCGTCCGGTGTGATCACTTTCTCCCCACCGCCCTGTACAAACGACGGTCTGCCTCCGCCTTTACCATGAATTGATGGCAGCACCTCTTTTAGTACTTGATTCAGATTAACCTCAATATCTTCCGTCCTTGCACAAACGATTTGAAGCTTATCTGGTTGCTCACTGATGAAGACGACTATATGATTTGTGTAGTTAGTTATAAGCTCTTTAGCTAAATTTTGCAGGTCATGAATTGGTCGATTCTCAAAAATGGTTTTAATAAAATAATGTTCCTTTATAGACTCTGCTTTTGAAAGAAGATCCTTTGCTTCGTATTGTATAAGCTTTGATGTTAATTCATCTATTTTCCCTTGTAAGTTCTTTGTGTTTTCTAAAAGTCTGTCGGCTGCCTCATTCAATTGTTCTTGCGGGACACTAAGTTGTGAGGTTAGCTTTTGAATAATATTATGTTTCTGATGAAAATGCTTCAGTACTCTATTACCACATACAAAATGAACTCGAATATGCTTTTTTTGTTTTTCAATATGTAGGATTTTTATCGCACTTATTTCACCAGTAGATTTAGGATGTGTACCACCACAACCGTTATAATCAATCTCAGGAATGATAACAAGACGAATATTTTCAGTAACCGCCAAGTCTTTTCGAAGTGAATAAGTTGCTAATTCTTCTTCGTTCTTTATCCATTTCGTTTCAATCGGTCGATTTTCTAAAATAAATTGATTTGTCATGGCTTCTACTTTCCATATTTCTTCATTTAAAAGAGACTGGGTGTCAAGGTCAATCGTAGATAGTTCTTTTCCAAGATGAAAACTGAGTGTTTTATACTCGAAATGATCCTCAAACACGGCTGTTAATAGATGCTGACCGGCATGCTGTTGCATGTGATCAAACCTGCGATCCCAATCGATTTCACCATGAATTCCCTCAAATTCTGTAAGAGGCTCTTCGAGGTAATGTCTTAATTCTCCATCAACTTCTTCGACATCGTGAACTCTTATGCCATTTATCAAACCAATATCATGAGGTTGTCCGCCTCCAGTCGGGTAAAAAGCTGTTTGCTCTAACACAACATAATATCGCCCATTTTCGTCAACATCTTTTTTTATCACTTTTGATGCAAAAGACGTTTGATAGGCGTCCTCATAAAATAATTTGTTCGTCATATACTTCCACTCACTTTAATAAAGATTTATTTTTACTATAGCATAGAACAATCCTCTTCTAGAAAAACTATAAAGTGAAACTTCCATCAGTGGGGTTTTCTTCATCCCCCACTGATGGTTAGTTGAACAAATCGGACCTTTACGTGCAGTTCCCCCCACCTACCTTCTTTGTAAACTCAGTAGATTGAGGTGGAGGGCTTACTGCCCGTTAAGAGCGGGATAAATAAAGGGGGTTTTGTAATGGCAAATCGTAATAAATTACTTGTCCCTGAGGCAAGAGAGCAGGTAAATCAATTAAAGGCAAAAGTAGCAAACACAAAAACAGCTGATGAAGCTAAATTCGAAACAGCAAAAGAATTAGGAATTCCATTACATGATGGAAATAACGGAGATTTAACATCTCAGCAAGCCGGTAAAATTGGCGGGAAGCTTGGAGGCAACATGGTTCGAGAAATGATCAAATTAGCTGAACAGCAGCTGAATAAGAAGTAAAGTGAAACTTCTATCAGTGGGGTTTTCTTCATCTCCCAATGATGGTTGGTTGAACCAAAATCTGACCTTAACGGCAGTTATTCCCCCTACCTCCTTTGTTAACTCAGAAGCTTACGGTGGTGGGCTACTGCCAGTTAAAAGTGGGATAAAAAAGAAAAGGATGAAATTTTGCGAGAATTTCATCCTTAAACTCAAATTCTTATTTTAAAAAACATCTCACCCTTCTTGGCTTTTTCTAGGTTTTAATAGATTTCTATTTACTGAGTAACCTTTGTTTTTGTAGAACTAGCGTGCTTGATTTTCTTTAAGTTCTTCATCACATTGTTTTCTCCACGACCGAAATAGTCATATAGACGAGTGTATTCAGCAAATAATTGATCATATACAGCAGAATTTTCTTTAATAGGTTGATAGATACGATCTTTTAATCTTGCCATTTCCTTGGCTGCTTCTTTAATATCATCATAGCCTCCGCGCTCTTTTCCAGCTGCAACTGCTCCAAACATGGCAGATCCTAATGCTGGAGTTTGAGAGGAGGCTGAAATGCGAATGTCCATTTTTAACACATCAGAGTAGATTTGCATCATTAATGCATTTTTCTCCGCGATTCCACCACAAGCGTACACCTCATGAATTGGTACTCCACTATTTCTAAAGGCTTCAACAATCGTTCGAGTTCCATAAGCCGTTGCTTCGATTAACGCACGGTAAATTTCTTCAGGTTTTGTAAGGAGTGTTGTCCCTAATAAGACACCCGTAAGATCTGCATCAACAAGTGTTGAACGATTTCCGTTCCACCAATCTAATGCAATTAAACCGCTTTCACCAACTTCAAGTTGTGCTGCTTTTTCTGTTAAAAGTTGATGGATGTTTACTCCTTTTGCTTCTGCTTCTTTATAATAGCTGTCAGGAACACAGTTTTCCGTAAACCATTCAAATTGATCTCCAACACAGGATTGACCTGCTTCATATCCCATTAATCCGGGAATCACACCATCTTCAACAACACCACACATACCAGGAACAACTTTCTCTTCATCACCAAGTAAGATGTGACAGGTTGATGTCCCCATAATCATTAATAGTTTTCCTGGTTCTGTGATCCCAACTGCTGGAACTGCTACGTGAGCATCTACATTTGCAATCGCAATCGCTGTGCCTGGTTGCAACCCAATTTGTTTGGCTACTTGTTCTGTTAACTCACCTGCTTTTGAACCGATTGGATAGATCTTATTTGATAATTTTTCTTCTACAACGTTTTCTAACCTAGGATCTAAAGCTTTAAAGAATTCTTTAGATGGATAACCTTCTTGTTTATGCCAGATTGCTTTATAACCTGCCGTGCAGCTATTGCGTTTTAAAACACCTGTTAGCTGATAGATTACCCAATCTGTTGCTTCAACAAATTGATCTGCCGCCGCATAAATTTCCGGTGCTTCGTTTAAAATTTGCCACAATTTAGGGACAAGCCATTCAGAAGAGATTTTTCCGCCATATCGTTTAAGAAACCTTTCGCCTCTAGCTTTTGCGATTTCGTTTAATCGATTGGCTTCATCCTGTGCTGCATGATGCTTCCAAAGCTTAACAAAGCTATGTGGGTGCTTAGCAAATTCTTCTGTTAAACATAATGGTGTTCCATGCTTGTTAATTGGTAAAACCGTACAAGCAGTAAAGTCAATTCCAAGTCCTATTACGTCCTCTGGTGAAACATTTGCTTGCTTTAGAACATCTTGAATCGTTGTTTCTAGTACTTCGATATAATCTGTTGGATGTTGTAATGCCCAGTCATTTTCTAGTTTTGTTACTCCATCAGATAAAAACTCATCCATTACACCATGAGTATATGGTTTCACAGATGTGGCGACCTCTTTACCAGTTCCAATCTCTAC
>DASQMK010000407.1:0-4928 GCA_035645575.1 Metabacillus sp. | reverse complement strand
TTGAACGTTAAGGAAAAAGAAAGGCAAGGACTTCAAGCCCTTGCTTTTTTCATTTGATCCATTAAAAAAACTTATATCTCTCCACTTACCTTTCGTGGCCTAGCTGAGCTCAGATAAACGCCAGCAAAAATAAACATTAATCCTATCATCATATTCACCGTAATTTGTTCACCTAAGAGTAAACTGCCCCAGATCATTGCTGTTATTGGAACAATATAGGTTACAAGAGATGCGAATTCAGCACTTCCCTCTTTCACCATATAATAATAAAAGAGATATGCAATACCAGTTCCAAATACACCTAGACCCACTAAGGATAAAAAGATATCGAATGAAGCGATACTTAATACACGGATTGGCTCCTTTGTAATTAGTATTATGATAAAACTAATGAGTGTTGAAATAGCTAAAGTAGAAACTGAGACAACCGTAACTGATATATTCTGCAAAAACTTTCTTGCAAGTTGGGCACCTAACCCATAACAAAAAGTTGCTAATAACATTGTACCTGCACCAATAAAGTTCTCTTCTATTAAACTTTTCACATTTACGTTTAATAAAACCATGATTCCTAAAAAGCCAATAGCAATACCAATCCATTGCCTTTTTTTAACCCCCACAAAAAAGAAAACAGCCCCAATTATTATCGTCCAAATTGGAGTTGTTGCATTAATGACAGACGCTAAACTACTGGATATGTTTAATTCACTCATTGCTATAAAACCAAATGGAAGTGCATTATTAAATAATCCTACAAAAAATAAAGAAAACCACGGTAATTGTTTCAGATTTTTCACTTCATGCTTCTGAAAAATAAATAAAATAAGTACGAGTGTTAGTGTTCCGAATGAGCAACGCCAAAATACTACTCCCCAAGGTCCAAGCTCCACTACCAATAATTTAATAAATAAAAAAGACATTCCCCAAATCATACTAAGAATAAGTAAAGAACTATATAACCTTTTCATTCCCTTTCCTCCTAGCTTCTATCAAACCTGATACTAAGCTAAGGCAAAATGAAGAAACTGTCAATTATTTCACAATAATTCCCACTAATCATAATGTAAAAGAAATGAACCTTCTCCATATACTATGATTGCATTAAATATCGGACGGCTCCTCATCAAATTTAAAAGGAGGTTTTCACTATGCTGAAAAAATTAAAAAAATCACTCCGTGAACACATGAACCAGTTACTTAAAAGAAAACTAATCGCTTAAAAACACTGTTTTAAATGGTTTTAAACCACAAAGATTAGTTAAAAATGTATGATTAAGTAATAGATATAAAAAAAGAACTGTCTACACTTTTCTTGATATACTTGGCTTGTATAAGAATATCGAATATAATAGAAAAAGTTAGTCTAACATTCGGTAGTTAAGGAGAGATTTGGTAAATGATTTTTAAAGTGTACTATCAAGAGAAAATTTCTGAGGTGCCTGTTCGAGAAAGAACAAACACTCTATATATTGAAGCAACATCTGAAGAGGATGTACGGTCTAAATTAAAAGAGCGTGGTTATAACATCGAATTTATCACTCCTGTTGATGGGGCATATTTAGAATATGAAAAGCAAAGTGAAAACTATAAAGTATTGGAGATCTGATTGTTATGAAATTTGTGAAAAATGACCAAGTTGCAATCTTTGCACTAGGTGGACTTGGTGAAATCGGTAAAAACACGTACGGTGTTCAATTTCAAGATGAAATCATCCTAATCGACGCCGGTATAAAGTTCCCGGAGGATGAGCTTCTTGGAATTGATTATGTTATTCCTGATTATTCGTACTTAGTAAAAAATGAAGACAAAATAAAGGGATTATTTATTACGCACGGACATGAGGATCATATTGGAGGTATTCCATATTTACTAAGACAAGTTAATATCCCAATTTACGGCGGAAAATTAGCTCTTGGTTTACTTCGAAACAAATTAGAAGAGCACGGACTTTTACGTCAATCAAAATTAATAGAAATTCAAGAGGAAGACATTATTAAGTTCAGAAAAACATCTGTTACGTTTTTTAGAACAACACATAGTATCCCTGATTCCTATGGAATTGTTGTCAAAACACCTCCTGGAAACATCGTACATACAGGTGACTTTAAATTTGATTTTACCCCTGTTGGTGAGCCAGCCAACTTAACAAAAATGGCAGAAATTGGTCGTGATGGTGTACTATGCCTTTTATCCGATAGTACAAATAGTGAGATTCCTACCTTCACTATGTCAGAAAGACGTGTTGGTGAAAGCATTCATGAAATCTTTCGTAAAGTGGATGGTCGTATCATTTTCGCTACATTTGCATCAAATATCCATCGACTTCAACAAGTAGTCGAAGCTGCTGTATCACATGGTCGTAAAATTGCGGTATTTGGCAGAAGCATGGAAGCAGCTATCCAAATCGGACAAGATTTAGGGTATATCAGCTGTCCAAAGGATACATTTGTAGATGCTCATGAGATTAACCGCATGCCTACGCATCGTGTGACGATTCTTTGTACAGGTAGCCAAGGGGAGCCAATGGCAGCTTTATCTCGTATCGCGAATGGAACTCATAGACAAATTCAAATTATACCTGGAGATAATGTTGTTTTCTCTTCTTCTCCAATCCCAGGAAATACACTTAGTGTCAGCAAAACAATTAATCAACTTTTTAGAGCAGGCGCTGAAGTCATCCATGGACCACTTAACGATATTCATACATCAGGGCATGGTGGACAAGAGGAACAAAAGCTGATGATTCGCTTAATGAAACCAAAATACTTCATGCCAATTCACGGTGAATACCGTATGCAAAAAATGCATGCAAAACATGCTGTTGATTGTGGTGTTGAAGAAGAAAATTGCTTCATTATGGATAATGGTGAAGTCTTAGCGATCGGTGAAAGAGAAGTTGGAGTTGCAGGTAAAATTCCTTCAGGAAACGTATATATTGACGGGAGCGGTATTGGAGATATCGGTAATATCGTCCTTCGTGATCGACGCATCCTTTCAGAAGAAGGTCTTGTCATCGTTGTTGTGAGTATTAATATGAAAGATTTCAAAATTGCTGCAGGTCCAGACATTATCTCAAGAGGATTTGTGTATATGCGTGAATCAGGAGATTTAATTAATGATGCTCAAACTCTTATTACGAAACACTTAAACAAAATCATGGAACGCCGTACTAGTCAATGGTCTGAAATCAAAAATGAGATCACTGATACTCTGTCACCATTCTTATACGAAAAAACTAAACGTCGTCCTATGATCCTTCCTATAATAATGGAAGTTTAATCATATTCTTACCTAAGAAAGCCTTCACATCCAGTGAAGGCTTTCTTATTCCTATTCTTTGAACTTCATCTTCAATCCATTATCCTCCTATAGCCCATTGGTTGACAAAACGCTTACGAATTATGCCTTTTAACCAAGTAATCGCTTTTCAAATCGGTTTATATCAGTATCTGCTCCTATAACGATGAGAATATCATTTTTTCTGATAATCTCATTTGCTTGTGGTGAAACAATAATATCTTTATCCCTTTTCATCGCCACGATGTTAATCCCATACTTAGCACGAATATCTAAGTCAATAATGGAATGACCATCAAGTCTTTCATTTGCGACAATTTCAACAATACTGTGTTCATCGGAAAGCTCCAAATAGTCTAATACATTGTTTGAAATAATATTATGGGCAATTCGTTTCCCCATATCTCTTTCCGGGTGAACAATTCGATCAGCACCTATTTTCGAAAGAACTTTTTCATGGTAATCATTTTGAGCTTTTACTGTAATATGCTTTACACCTAGTTCTTTTAAAATTAATGTCGTCAAAATGCTTGCTTGAATATTATCACCGATAGCTACGATAACATGATCAAAGTTACGTATACCAAGACTTTTTAGCACTGATTCATCAGTTGTGTCTCCAACCACAGCATGTGAAGCAATATTAGCAAATTGATTAACCTTATCTTCATCCGTATCAATTGCCATGACTTCCATGCCTTCCTCACTTAACGCGCGACAAATACTTCCTCCAAAACGTCCGAGTCCAATAACTGCAAATTCTTTTCCCATAAATATTCCTCCACCTAGTCACAGTAAGATAAGCTTGGCTAGTCGCCAGGTTAAAATGGCAAAAGCCTTGGTTTTTCTTTTTCTATCTTCCAAAAAAATTTTCTAATAAATATCATGTAATTCCTACTCTCAAAATCGTACCATAAACCCTCTCTCTTTTACAGAAGAACTCTGCAATGACAGATTCAGGAATTATGATAAAATAGAAAGAATAATATATAGTATCTACAAACAGTTCACTTAATTAAGTTTTTTTGATATTTTTCATGAATACTGGAGGAATAGAATATTGAATAAAATAAATAACATCGGTTCCCCCTACTTGATAGGGTTTTTAGGTGGTTATATTTTCTATATTTGCTATATTCCACTTGCTTGGATATTAGGTCCAATGACCTTTTTAATCATTTGGCGGTCACTCTTCACAAGCAGTAGTCAATTCTCACAACCAAGTATACTTAAAAACGGTTCTTTTATTATTTTAGGAATATCGTTTGGACTTTCCTTTACGAAAGAAACATTCCTTCTTGTAGGACCGTATATTCTACCATTTTTAGGGGTCACTATTTTATTAATTATCATAAGTGTTGTTAACGGTGTCTTGATTAGTAAGGTTGTCAATATCGATCGAAACACAAGTATTTTTGCATCCATACCAGGAGGCCTAACTGAAATGGTTGCAGCTAGTGAATCGGTTCAAGCTAACTCTTCTTTCGTTACAATTTTTCAAACAGTAAGACTCTTAACTGTTGTTTTTTTGGTCCCTTTTACGATCCAGCATATGTTTGAACCAAATCATTTTGCTCAAACAGCGGTTACATTAAATGATGATCCAAGCATTTTTTCTTTTGGTTGGTATA
>DASQMK010000406.1:0-7475 GCA_035645575.1 Metabacillus sp. | reverse complement strand
AATATGTTAGAGGATCTAATCATCATCATGACAGCACTAGGTGTAAAAACCATTCAGGATCTTCAACATGCACCACTAGTTATAAATGGACAAACACACCATTGGTTAACCGAAAGAGGGATAGATACCAGTAAATATAGTAGATAATAAAACACACACGAAAGAGGAGAACCTTTTCCATATTGGTTCTCCTCTTTATTTTTAAATACAATTAATTTAGTTATGTTCCTCTAAGAATTATTTATTTCGTTTTCGTGCTGTCTCAGGGCCTTCCAATGTGGTTGCTCCTGGATAATTTAATGATTGATCTCGATCTGACTCAACTCGCTTGCTTTCCCTTAATTTTTTCTCCTGTCGGTCTTTACCCATTGATTTTACCCCCTTTTATGTTTATATTTCATTTTTTGTTTATTTTCATCTATTCATGTCTACTATTTTTTACTAATTTTCGATTAAAGCTAATGAGAACTAGCCATAATGGGAATAGTAGGAGGAGTGAGATGGAAGGAATAATTTTTTATTGGATCATGTGGTTGGCTTGGATTGTTACGACATTTATGATGGACAAAAAAAAGAATCGATTGAAAATTAGTATATTTATATTAGTCTCCATTTTGTTAAGTAAATGGCTTTTAGTTGTTTCGACATATTCTATTAATGTGACATTGTTGCTTTTCTTGTTTTTAGGTTATTATCTCGCGGTGAATGAAAAAAAATTTAAAGTGGTTTCTTTTTATTTAATTAGTTTAACAATTACATTTGCATATGCAGGGATCATGCTATTTAGAATTTATGATCCAGTATGGTTTATCATAGATTTTCGCTTTATTATTAGCGGGATCATAAGCGTATTAGCTATTTATTTAGGTCGTACAACTGTTCAACAATTTTCACTGTACTTAATTGCTATTTGCCAAGGAGAATTTCTCTATTGGATCGTACTTGGTCAATTTCATGAGGTGATAACGTTTGGGACAGCAGCATTTTTAGATATGTTGTCAATAGGTTGTTTCATGATTTATTTATGGTTGGTAATACAACAGCTCATAATAGTTATTGAAAACACAATATTAAAGTTGCAAAAACCAGCAAAGGAGAAACAAGGATAAAATGACTGAATACACATTTCCAGTTTTATTCGGTGTGATTGTTGGTGTTTTAACAAGGTTGCATATGTTAAGAACCGATTATCGGCAATATCCAACATATTTACATGGGAAAATAATTCATGTTGCCCTAGGGTTTATCGCGGCTGGTTTGGGAACGGTAGCTGTACCGTCGATTATGGAGGAAGATTTTACAGCGATTACGTTTTTAACTCTTGCTGCCTCACAATTTCGTGATGTTAGAAATATGGAAAGAAATACACTGACAGTGTTAGATGAATATGAGTTAGTGCCAAGAGGTAATACATATATTGAAGGAATAGCCATTGCATTTGAAAGTAGAAACTACCTTGTTATTTTCACTTCATTATTTACTACTTTTTCCTATTTGGTTATTAATGTTTATGTAGCGATGATCGTTGGAATTGTCTGTTTTTTGATATGTCGTAAATTAATGTCCGGTAGTAGAATAAAGGATCTTGTGGATATTGAATTTGTAGAACCTCATTTTGAAGGTGCGGGCTTATATGTAGATGATATTTATATAATGAATATTGGAATACCAGATAAACAAAAAGCAGTTTTAAAATATGGAATGGGCTTTGTATTAACCCCCAAAAATGAAAATGCTCGAACAACTATTGCCAATCTAGGTCAGCGTCAAGCAATTTTACATGATGTATCAACAGCATTGGGGGTCGTGCGTGATTCTGGTGAGCCATCATTAGTTCCGTTAGCAAAAAGGGATTTAGGAGATGGTCGCCTCGGGGTGTTTGTTCTTCCGCAAGATCGTGATGCTGATAAAGCTATTCAGGTTATTGGGGATGTACCTACTCTTGAAAATGCTATAAGAATGCCATCTGAAGCGAAAGCAAATCGTCGAGGAGGGGTATAAGTGAGCGAGTTGGAAAAGTATATATTAGCCATTATTACAACAGATGCAACAAAGGCTGCAGGAGGGACAGCGATCTTTATTTGTAAGACAAAAGAAGAAATGAATTTTTATGCCAAAAACCTTGAAGCGATATTAGACGGTATAGCACACGGTATCGGAGATGATATGTATGTCATTGTTAAACACTAAGTTGTGAATTTGAGGAATGTTTGATAATATATAAAAGTTAAGCCCTTCTTGTTTAAAATGGAAGGGTTTCTTTTATACTTTCAGTCGGTATAAAATTTAATGGATGAAAGTATAAGAAGGACTTGGTCTTTCGCCATTAGAACATGGCGCTAAGTTAAGGAGTTTTTCTAATAAGAGATTATTTTTGCATTGAAGTGATAGTTGTTTATTATTCGTGAAATAAGCTAATGACTACATATATGGAGTTTCGTTAAATGTTATTTGGTTTGAGTTATTGATATATGTCTCATGTTAAACGGTAAGAATCAATTCAAATCCTTTAGTATAGGAACATCACCATAATGTTGCTCTTATTTGTGCAAAATGAGTTTATATAGTCAGGGAAGGTGTATTGTATGGCAAAACCAGTAATAGCAATTGTAGGAAGACCGAATGTTGGGAAATCAACCATTTTTAACCGAATTGTAGGTGAACGTATTTCGATCGTTGAGGATATCCCTGGTGTCACAAGAGATAGAATTTATAGTTCTGGAGAATGGTTAAATTACCAATTTAATATTATTGATACAGGCGGAATTGATGTCGGAGATGAACCTTTTTTAGCTCAAATACGTCATCAAGCTGAAATCGCAATTGAAGAAGCGGATGTCATTGTATTTTTAACAAATGTAAGAGAAGGCGTAACAGCAGCAGATGAAGAGGTTGCAAAGATATTATATCGATCAAATAAACCGGTTGTTCTAGCTGTTAATAAAGTCGATAATCCAGACATGCGTGCAAATATCTATGATTTCTATTCATTAGGTTTTGGCGAGCCATTTCCTATCTCAGGGTCACATGGACTAGGGCTAGGGGATTTATTAGATGAAGTGGCAAAGTATTTTAAAAACATGGGATCAGAGGATTATGATGATACAACCATTAAATTTTCTCTAATCGGACGTCCTAACGTCGGGAAATCATCACTTGTTAACGCAATTTTAGGCGAAGATCGAGTAATAGTTAGTGATATTGCAGGAACGACCAGGGATGCAATAGATACAGTTTATAAATATGAAGGACAAGAATTTGTCATCATTGATACAGCTGGTATGAGAAAAAAAGGAAAAGTCTATGAAACAACAGAAAAATATAGTGTCTTACGTGCATTAAAAGCCATTGATCGTTCAGATGTTATATTGGTTGTTATAAATGGAGAAGAAGGTATTATTGAACAAGATAAACATATAGCTGGATATGCGCATGAAGCTGGGAAGGCAGTTGTTATCGTAGTAAACAAATGGGATGCTGTTGAAAAAGATGAAAAAACAATGAAGGAATTTGAGGAAAATATTCGTGATCATTTTAAATTCTTAGATTACGCACCTATTGTCTTCTTATCGGCAAAAACAAAGAAAAGAATTCATACACTTATGCCGCACATTATTTTAGCTAGCGAAAATCACTCAAGACGTGTCCAAACAAATGTGTTAAACGATGTGGTGATGGATGCTGTTGCAATGAATCCTACACCTACGCATAAAGGAAAACGACTAAAGATTTTCTATACTGCCCAAGTAGCAGTAAAACCACCTACTTTTGTTGTTTTTGTCAATGATCCTGAACTAATGCATTTTTCATATGAACGATTTTTAGAAAATAGAATTAGAGCAGCTTTCGAGTTTGATGGCACGCCAATTAAGATCTTTGCTAGAGAAAGAAAATAAACATTTAAATTAACTTATTAGAAACTGACATAGCGAATGTATTTATGTTCTGATTTTTAACATACGCTATGTCTTTAGATCGAGCCATCTTATTTTTAGATAAAGGGCGTGAGTTTATGGAGCAAATAACTATATTAGGTGCAGGGAGCTGGGGAACAGCACTTGCCATTGTATTAGCTGATAATGGACACCATGTCAAACTTTGGGGCCACCGTCCTGAATTAATTAAAGAGATAAATGCTACGAAAAAGAATGAAAAGTATTTACCAGGTGTAGAACTTCCATCTAATATTGAAGGTTATTCCGATTTTAAAGAAAGTTTGATGGATGTTAGAACAGTTGTGTTAGCAGTACCAACGAAAGCAATCAGAGATGTATTAAAAGATATGCAAAAGGTATTGAAGCATCCTGTCACAATTGTGCATGTAAGTAAAGGGATCGAGCCGGATACTTTATTGCGTATTTCCGAAATTATTGAATCGGAAATGTCAGGTGAACTATTAAAAGATGTCGTAGTACTATCTGGACCAAGTCATGCTGAAGAAGTTAGCCAGAGGCATATTACAACAGTAACATCTTCTTCAAAAAATATGAAAGCTGCTGAATACATACAAGATCTATTTATTAATCAAAACTTCAGAGTCTATACAAACCCTGATATTATTGGGGTTGAAATTGGTGGAGCCCTTAAAAATATTATTGCATTGGCTGCAGGAATAACAGACGGGCTTGGTTATGGGGATAATGCCAAAGCAGCATTAATTACTCGTGGTTTAGCAGAAATTGCACGTTTAGGCAGCAAAATGGGAGGAAATCCTCTAACATTTTCAGGACTAACCGGGATTGGGGATTTAATTGTTACTTGTACAAGTGTTCACTCAAGAAACTGGCGTGCAGGTAATTTGCTTGGACAAGGGCATAACCTTGATGAAGTATTGCAAAATATGGGAATGGTTGTTGAAGGAGTCAGAACAACAAAAGCTGCTTTTCAGTTGGCAAAAAAATATGAAGTGAAAATGCCGATAACAGAGGCTTTATATGAAGTGTTATTCAATGGAAAACCTCCAAAGGAAGCAGTGGATGCCTTAATGGCTCGAGTGAAAACTCATGAAATGGAAGACCTTGTGAATATTATGGAGAATCGTTAAATGAAGTGACATTTAACAGTGATATTGCATAAAATAACAAGAATTAAAAACATAGGAACACTATATCCTATAAGGTATTTTCTGCTTGCATAAAGTGGTTGGTAGTTTGTAACCTCAGATTCCTAAAAGCCAGTTCATTAACCTGAAATACTAAAGTTTAGTGGCAATAATAGGCATTAGAGGATACAAAACCTTCTTCTACCGCATAAAATGCATCGTAGTCAAATAAGAGTTGTTCTTATTGTTGGGTACTATTTAGTCGGTTACCTTTTGCTGAAGTAAAGTTCGTCCCCTCTTTACTTCAGTTTTTTTATATTTTATCCAGAGGTTATGATATGGATTTGTTAAGGGTCCACTGTTTGGACAAGCATATAGATTTGTAATATAATCGACGATGGGGTAAGAAACTGCCAATTCGCTAAAATAAAAGCGTTTTAGTTGTTGTCTAAATTACATATTGTTTTAAAATAAGAACGGACCGAACGGATGCAGTCGTTTAAGAAAGACGTTGCGATAAGAGTTGTCTATGAGGAGGAATGGTGATGAGTCCGGCGTTAATGAAGATGTGGATTTCATTTGCATCAATGGGATTTATGTTTATCTCAATCATACTCATCTATTTAAGTCGTTTTAAGCTGAATGGTGTTTTGAAAGCTATTGTGACAATTTTAGCCTACATCTTTATGATTCTAGCAGGAATTATTATTGTATTTGTTGTGTTTACTGGACCTGTTTCGGAATAAATATATGATAAAAGGATGTTATTTTCTATGAAATTGTCAAATGTACTCGTGATCATACTAAGCTGTATCTTTTTATCTGGATGCTTATATCCTGAAGAAAAGCTTAAAAAAAATACTATACCCTATAATGATCAAATTCAAGCAGTACAAACCTCAATTGATCAATATCAAAAAGACACAAATGGGTTATTACCAATTAAAACAAGAGATATGTCAACACCTATTTATCAAAAATACCCGATAGATTTTTCCGCATTAACTCCAAAATATATGGCAGAGCCACCTGGCACGGCTTATGAAAGTGGAGGTATTTATCAGTATGTCTTAGTCGATGTAGAAGAGGATCCAACTGTTAAATTGATTGATTTAAGAATGGCTGAAGAAATTCATGAACTAACTGTTAAGCTGAATGTTTATCGTCAGGCAAATGGCTATCCCCCTTTTAAGGATGTTATTACAGATGATATTTATACATTAGATTATGAAAAGCTTGGCTATAAGGAAAATCCAATGGTGGAGAGCCCTTATTCAGGTGAATTTCTCCCCTTCATCATTGATAAAAATGCCCAGATTTATGTGGATTACCGTATTGACTTGAATCGAGCTATAAAAGAGCATGAACATAGTTTTAAACCAGGTGATGATATACGTAAAATTCTAGTGGATCAATACCAATTTGTACCTGCTTACTCCCTTCCATATACATTAGATGACAAGGGTGAGCCAGTTTTTCAAACGGAAGGTAGTTAATTTAAAAATTTTAGTCATGAACCCTTCTTTAGAGAATAAACTCTAAAAGAAGGGTTTTCTTTTTCGCTTTTTTATTACCTAATCTCAATAAGGCGATTACTGAAAAAAATTTCGAAACAAAGTCATAAATAAATAGGACAATGTCATACATATATAGTGTCCTATAAGAAAACGGATAAGCTTTATCCCAATATTGTATGATCGGGAGGGGATCACTTGGAAAAAGTAGATATTTTCAAGGATATCGCTGAACGAACTGGTGGCGATATATATTTAGGAGTAGTTGGTGCAGTACGAACAGGTAAATCTACTTTTATTAAAAAATTCATGGAATTAGTCGTACTACCTAACATTGACAATGAATCTGACAAAGCAAGAGCTCAAGATGAATTACCGCAAAGTGCTGCCGGTAAGACCATCATGACTACTGAGCCCAAATTTGTCCCTAATCAAGCTGTTTCCATCCATGTTGATGAAGGACTTGATGTCAATATTAGATTAGTAGATTGTGTAGGCTACACGGTACCAGGAGCTAAAGGTTATGAGGACGAAAATGGACCTCGTATGATTAACACACCATGGTATGAAGAGCCAATACCTTTTCATGAAGCAGCAGAAATTGGAACGCGTAAGGTTATTCAAGAGCATTCTACACTAGGTTGTGTTATCACAACTGATGGATCGATTGGTGACATTCCTCGTAAAGATTACTTAGAAGCTGAAGCACGAGTTATTGAAGAGTTAAAAGAAGTCGGAAAACCCTTTATCATGATTATTAATACGGTACACCCGCATCATCCTGAAACAGAAGCCCTTCGTCAAGAGTTAAACGAAAAATACGATATTCCTGTTTTAGCAATGAGCGTTGAAAGCATGAGAGAAACAGATGTTATCAATGTTCTAAGAGAATCTTTATACGAGTTTCCAGTATTAGAGGT
>DASQMK010000405.1:0-4062 GCA_035645575.1 Metabacillus sp. | reverse complement strand
TTTTTCAATTTCTTGTTTTGTCTGGTCATCCTGTTCTTTTTCGTAGGCCTTTCTTAATTCAGGTTCTGCATTGGTGTCACCAATTTTCCCGATCGCCCATGCTGCTGTTCCTCTTATAACAGGTCTTGGGTCGTTGTGCATGACTTGAATTAAGTCATCTAGGGCTGTCGTATCTTTAAAATGTGCAAGTGCTAAAATTGCATTTCGCTGCAAAGGCTTTTTGCCTCTCCACGAACCCGAGATATGGCCAAATTTCTCCTTAAATTCACGATTACTAATCGTTAATAACGGCTTCAACTTTGGTTTGGCAATTTCAGGATCCGGCTCCATTTCTTCGTGTAAATGAAAATCCTTCCCTTTATTTTTCGGACAAACAGTTTGACATGTGTCACACCCATATATCCGGTTACCAATTTTTGTCCGATATTGTTCAGGAAGAAACCCTTTTGTTTGAGTGAGAAACGCAATGCATTTTGATGAATCAAGCTGTCCACCTTGAACAAGCGCACCTGTTGGACAAACATCAAGGCATTTTGTACAACTTCCACATTGATCTTCTATCGGTTGATCAGGAGGGAATGGTATATTTGTAATCATTTCTCCTAAATATACATAAGAACCAAACTCAGGCGTAATGATCGAACAGTTTTTTCCGCTCCAGCCAATACCCGCTCTTTCAGCAACAGCACGGTCAGAAAGTTCTCCTGTATCCACCATTGATTTCACCTTTACCTCAGGTAGTTTCTCCTTTAAAAAGGCTTCTAATTTCGTTAAACGATCACGTAATACATCATGATAATCTTTTCCCCATGAAGCCCGACAAAAAATTCCTCTCCTGTCTTCTTTTGTACTTCTGGGAGCATTTTTCATTTTCGAAGGATAGGCCAGAGCAATGGATATAATAGAGGTTGCCTTCGGTAAAAGCTTGATTGGATTCACACGCTTTTCGATGTCTGGTTCTTCAAAACCTGATTGGTAGCCTAGTTCCTGCTGTGTTACTAAACGCTGTTTTAGTTCTTCAAACATATCTGCAGAAGTAAACCCAATTTTGTCAATTCCAATTTCTTTACTATATTCAATTACTTCTTTTTTCAACTTTTCTATCGATATATTCATTGCCCTTTCCCTCCTTTATTAAGACTTTTTTACAGAAACATCCACTTACACTATGGTAAAATAACTTGACTAAGTTGTGGAGGTATAAAATGATGGAAATTATCGTTCAGGACCTATTAAAACAACTCATACCTGATTTTAAAGTTGGTATTGTGCAATATCAGGATATCCAAGTGGGTGACTCTCCGCAAATGTTAAAAGGGAGATTACAATTGTTCCAAGAATCGCTTTTCTTTGATTTCGAGGATAAAAAAGTCACCGAGATCCTTGAAATTAGTGAATGGCGAAAAATCTTTAAAACTATAGGAACAGACCCCAACCGATATCGCCCATCAAATGAGGCACTATATCGACGTGTGCAAAAACAACAATTTCTTCATCCTGTTAATTCTGCTGTGGACTTAAATAATTTTCTATCTCTTCAATATCGCATTCCGCTAGGAATTTATGATCTAGACAAGCTTTCTGGTCAAGTGACAATCCGAATTGGTTCAAATGAGGATTCCTACCTAGCGATTAACGAACGAGAAGTGCAGTTATCTAAAAAACTTCTTTCGGCAGATAACGAAGGAGCCTTTGGTAGCCCTTATGTTGATTCAAAAAGGTCTGCTGTTACACCTGCTACCACACAAGCACTTCATATTATTTACTTACAACCATCAATGGATCACGATGAGTCTGATCAACTTTTACAAGCATTATCTACTATGTTTACACAAATACATGGCGGTACAGCTTCTTATCAGATCTATAAATAAGAAACGAAGGAACTCCCTTAAAACGGTGAGTTCTTTTTATCTACATAAATAAAAAACGCAATGCATCGTTTATCTAGGAAACGAGACACTGCGTTGCAAGCAATATGTATGGAGCGGGTGAAGGGAATCGAACCCTCATCATCAGCTTGGAAGGCTGAGGTTTTACCACTAAACTACACCCGCAAAACACGTTATTAATTATAACAAATATCTTTTTTAAAAACAAGTTGAATTTTGAAGATATTTGTCGAAACAAGTCGACTTCAGTCGGAAAAAGTTACTTTATTAGTATATATGCAGGGCTGAGAATAATCAAGTGGTTTTTATTAATTTATTTCCCTTTTCTTAATTTTTATTCATTTTTTCTTTCTACAAATTTATGTTTTATTAGACAATTTTTACAGTTCGCTAAATGTTTTGTTTTTACATAGACATGGTTTTAGTTGTAACTTCGTATTGAAATTTTAATTAAGAGCAAAAATAGTAAAAGCTAAATGTCAACCTAAACAAAATTTAATAATTAACTTTTATTTATATTGAAAACATCGGTGTAAACCCTATACCCTCTAAATACTTTCCATTTTTTTGAAAATAAATTAAAATAAAATAAAAAGTTTAATAGAAAGGAAGATTCCCTATGCGTGAAGTTTATTCAAACATTTTGTTAATTTTGGGTTGGCTATTTTTAACTTTTAGTTTTTATCTTTTCTTATGGGCATTTATTGAAATAAACTCACTCTATATTGGTACTCTTCTTCTAATTCTTGGATTGGTTTCACTATTTATTTCAAACAGAATTGGAGATCATTCAGGAAATATGTTCTCTCTTTTCACGAGATAATCAATAATAAATAAACATCTAAATATAAAGAATTAAAAAAGGATCTCTAATTGAAGATCCTTTTTTGCTACCTGATTTCATAAGCTTGTTTTTGAAACCTTTTGTTTGCCAAATCGCTTATTCAATTTTGAATTGATATCCATATCAAATAATGACTTAGTTCATTCCCTCAAGTTTACGTACCCATTTATAAAAATTTGAGACAAACATTAATAAGAAAGGATCTACAACTGCGGAATGCCATATGCTCCACCATCCATAGTTAAAATACCCCCATGGTTCTGGCAGCATAGCTATTATTTCATAAATAAGCATGAATAGTACCCAATAAAAATAATACATCACACGTTTTTGTAATGGAGATCCAAATGGATACCAATTCAAAAACATCATATTTACAGGTGGGATCAGCAAGGTAAGTGCAGGAAGAGAAGTCCAATCCACTCCTTTTTCAAAATACCAATAAGCTGAATATTTACAGTCAATGTACAAATCGACAATTCCCTGCAAAGCAATCGTAAAAAGCCAAATATGTAAAATTTGATTTTTTGTCAGGCGTTTATTTGTTCTAAAGGCAATAAAATTAAAAATAATAATAGCGATAACAAGTCCAATCATGTAAAAAATTCCTTTTTTTGATTAGCTTCCCTTATTTTTAATTAATTATCCTTGCTAGTTGATTAAAAGACATCAATGAAAATTCATCAGTTACCCATGGAATAACATAAATCCTTAACGATCCCCCCATGGAAAAATTGCATTCATACCTATCCACATCTTATTTTTTTCGTAATATGAATTATCACAAAATTGGAGATGATAAAATTGGTTTATTTAAGTTAATCAGAAACACCTTACGCAAGGGAATCCTCACCACCTACTAATCCGGTTACCCCGTTGGCAGGCTCGTGGTCTCTTGTTTACTTAGGCCGTGACTAACCTTGTAGTAAATAAAAGTCCAGGTAAAGATCATACTATTCATGCTACCAAACCATTACTATATTTATAAATCTCTTCAAGCTGATATATTCAAGAATATGACCCTAAAAAATAAAAGAGACACTTTCCTTATACCCAGGAAAGCGTCCTTTTGTTTTACTATATGAATTCTCGTTGTGCGCATAGTCTCCACACCGGTTTAACCCATAGTTGCTGTTAAATACCTTTAAATATATTAAAACAATTTAATTAACGGTGGATATCCAGCCTCTGGTAGTAAATAAGCAAAAATGGTAAAAATGATAATTAAAATAGAAATAACCATCATGATTACTGATATTTTTTTCTTACTCTTTTTTATAAAGTTATACAATCCTATACTAAGAATGCTTATACTAATAAATATAC
>DASQMK010000404.1:0-5280 GCA_035645575.1 Metabacillus sp. | reverse complement strand
GTAAGGGAGAAGAGATGACTGGTGGGCGCACTCGACCTGCATTACTTGCTGATGTTTTCGAAGCATTCATTGGGGCACTATATTTAGATCAAGGACTTGATGCTGCTGTTCAATTTTTAGATAAGTTTGTCATTCCTAAAGTAGATGAAGGAGCTTTTTCACATGTAATGGATTTCAAGAGTCAACTTCAAGAGCTTGTTCAAAGAGATACAAAGGGGACATTGGAATATAAAATTCTTCATGAAAAAGGTCCAGCACATAACCGTGAATTTGTCTCAACTGTATCGTTAAATGGTGAGGTTTATGGAACAGGAAGCGGCAAGTCAAAAAAAGAAGCTGAACAGCATGCTGCACAAGAAGCTCTATCAAAGCTACAACAAATCAATAAATAATGTCTAGTTCAAAGGACAACCTCATGATCGTTTGTGATGAAAAAAACACACGAAATGAAGGAGTTGTCCTTTTTTAAGGTTTAAACCTTCTTGAAACATACAAGGTGTAAAAAAACTATCAGTTAAGTCGACATAATATGATAAAATATGAAATAGTTTGTCATAAATATGAAGATAAAGTAAGTCGTTTACAACACAATTGACATTTACATTATAAAAAGAAAAAGTAAGGAGGATCACAATGTTCCTCAAACGTTTGGATATTGTTGGATTCAAGTCCTTTGCTGAACGAGTCACCGTAGATTTTGTCAAAGGTGTTACCGCAGTAGTAGGACCTAATGGTAGTGGGAAAAGTAATATAACTGACGGTATAAGATGGGTACTTGGAGAACAGTCGGCAAAATCTTTACGCGGAGCAAAAATGGAGGATATTATTTTTGCAGGTAGCGATTCTAGAAGAAGTCTTAATGTTGCAGAAGTTACGCTAACATTAGATAATGAAGACCATTTTCTTCCTATTGATTATCATGAGGTGAGTGTTACTCGCCGAGTGTATCGTTCAGGAGAAAGTGAGTTCTTTATTAATAAGCAAAGCTGTCGACTAAAGGATATTGTAGACCTGTTTATGGATTCGGGTTTAGGAAAAGAAGCATTTTCAATCATAAGCCAAGGGAAAGTAGAAGAAATTCTTAGCAGCAAATCTGAGGAACGACGTTCGATTTTTGAGGAGGCTGCAGGAGTACTAAAATATAAATCACGAAAAAAGAAGGCAGAATATAAACTTGCTGAAACACAGGAAAATTTAAATCGTGTCCATGATATTCTTCATGAATTGGAAGGACAAGTTGAACCATTAAAGATACAAGCTTCAATTGCTAAGGACTATTTAGAAAAAAAGGAAGAACTTGAGCAGATTGAAGTGGCTTTAACAGTATATGAAATAGAGGAGCTTCATCAAAAGTATGAAATTCTTTCTAAATCTGTAGAAAAAAATAAGGACCTTGAGGTAAACCTTTCTGCTACAATGCAGAAAAAAGAAGCTGCGGTTGAACAAATGAAAGATCATGTGAGTGCATTAGACGACTCAATAGATGACCTTCAGCAAGTTCTTCTCTTAGCAAGTGAGGAGTTAGAAAAGCTAGAAGGTAGAAAAGAAGTACTTAAAGAGAGAAAGAAAAATGCACATCAAAATAAGGCACAATTAGAAAAGACTATTGAAGAATTAACAACGCAAATTTCTCAATTGCGTCATGAAAAATCAGAACAGGAAATGCTTCTTGAAGCCTATACAAACGAATTAGAGATTATAAAAAAAGATTTATCAGAAAAACAAAAGATGGCATTGTCATATGATCAAAATATCGACGAGCTAATTGAAGAATTAAAAAGCGAATATTTTGAACTACTAAATGAGCAAGCAACTGCGCGTAATGAGATTCAATATTTAAATGAACAATTATCTCAGCAAGAAAGAAAAAATGAGAGATTGCTAGACTCAAATAAACGTTATGTGGAAGAGCGTCAAGAAATCTTAGAAAAAAAATTAAAGATTGAAGCTAATTATTCACTTGTAGAAAAACAATTATCAGATCAAATCAAGAGTTTTCGTGACACATCTAATAAACTAGAAAACCTTAAAAATTCTTTTCAAAAAAAGGAATCTGCATTATATCAGGCTTATCAATTGTTACAACAAACTCGTTCACGTAAAGAAGTCTTAGAATCAATGCAAGAAGACTATGCAGGTTTTTTCCAAGGAGTTAAAGAAATCCTTAAAGCAAAAGATAAGCTTGGAGGAATTCATGGAGCTGTCGCAGAATTAATTACGACGGACAAGGACTTTGAAACAGCAATTGAAATTGCGTTAAGCAGCTCCATGCAGCATGTGGTTGTTGAAGATGAAGGAGCTGCAAGAAAAGCGATCCAATTCTTAAAGCAAAATTCCTATGGTCGAGCTACTTTTCTCCCTCTGTCGGTTATAAAAGAGCGTGCCATCAACCAGCATGACTTAAACATGATTCAAAATCATCCTGCTTTTATTGGTATAGCTAAGAATTTAGTGAAATACGAGCCAAAGTTTAAATCCATTATCGCCAATTTACTAGGAACAGTCATTGTTACCTCTGACCTTAAAGGAGCAAATGATATTGCAAAGTTAATGAATTATCGTTATCGACTTGTGACACTGCAAGGAGATGTTGTAAATCCTGGAGGCTCGATGACTGGTGGAGCTGTTAAACAAAAAAACAATTCTTTATTAAGTCGACAAAGAGAAGTCGAACAAATTGTGGAAAAATTAGCGGTGATGGAAGAGAAGACGGAAGAGTTAGAAAAAGATGTGAAGGCAACGAAGGGCATAATAGTAGAGCAAGAAAATGTACTTGAGAAATTACGCTCTAGAGGTGAAACCCTCAGGTTAGAAGAACAAAGAATTCGGGGCGAAATTCGCGAAATCGAATTGCATGAGAAAAATGTAAATGATCACTTAACTTTATATGATGCAGAACGTGAAGCGTATGATTCTGAAAAGGATCGAATGGAACATCGCAAAAAAGAGCTTGAGGTTAAACTTCAAGAAGTGTCAACAAAAATAGTTGAACTAGATCAAAAAATTGGAGAAATGTCTGAGAAGAAAAATTCACAGCAAACCTCAAAAGATGAACTACAAGGTGAACTAACGGAATTAAAGGTTGTGCTGGCAGGCAAACAACAGTTATTTGAAAATCAGAAGGAAAAAGTAGTAAGACTTAATGCAGACCTACACCAGGCACAACAAAAACATGATGAGGCAGCAGAAGATTATTCTTTACTTTCGAATGAAATGTCATCAAGCTCATCAGGAGAAGAAAAACTAGAAGAAGCAGCAACAAAAAAGCTTCAAGATAAGAATAAAACAATTGAATTAATTGCAAGCAGGAGAGAGGAACGCCTACAGTTGCAAGGAAAGCTTGAATTTGAAGAAAATGAACTAAAAGAGTTGAAACGTCAGGATAAGCAATTGCAGGATATTCTAAAGGATGAGGAAGTGAAGCTAAATAGACTTGACGTCGAACTCGATAATCGCTTGAATCATTTACGTGAGGAATACCTCTTGACCTATGAAGGAGCAAAAGAGAAATATTCACTTGAGGTTGAAGTAGAGGAAGCGAGAAAGCGTGTTAAGCTGATCAAACTTGCAATTGATGAATTAGGAACGGTAAACTTAGGGGCGATTGATGAATATGAACGTGTTTCTGAACGATTTACCTTTTTGACAGAGCAGCGTGATGATTTATTAGAAGCAAAAGATACGCTTTATCAAGTGATCGAAGAAATGGATGATGAAATGAAAAAAAGGTTTGAACAAACCTTTAACGCGATTCGATCACACTTCGAAACTGTATTCCAAGCCCTATTTGGCGGGGGAAGAGCAGAGCTTAAACTAACAGATCCTAATGATTTGTTAAACACAGGTGTTGAAATTGTTGCACAGCCACCTGGGAAAAAACTGCAAAATCTAGGGTTGCTTTCTGGGGGAGAACGTGCGCTAACAGCTATTGCGTTACTATTCTCCATCCTTAAAGTCCGACCAGTTCCGTTTTGTGTACTAGATGAAGTAGAGGCAGCTCTTGATGAGGCCAATGTACATCGCTTTGCCCAGTATTTAAAGAAGTTCAGTCATGAAACTCAATTTATCGTCATCACACACCGAAAAGGCACAATGGAAGAAGCTGATGTTTTATATGGGGTAACGATGCAAGAGTCAGGTGTTTCAAAGCTTGTGTCAGTTAGACTAGAAGAGACAAAAGAATTAGTTCAATCTTAACCGAAAGGACGATTTAATAGAATGAGTTTTTTTAAAAAATTAAAAGAAAAAATCACCCAACAAACAGATACAGTAACGGAAAAATTTAAAGAGGGCTTAACAAAAACTCGAGATTCATTTGCAGGTAAAATGAATGATTTAGTTGCAAAATACCGAAAAGTAGACGAGGATTTTTTCGAGGAGCTTGAAGAGCTTTTAATAAGCGCAGATGTTGGTGTCGCTACTGTAATGGATTTAATTGATGAGTTAAAAATGGAAGTGAAAAGACGCAACATTCAAGATACAAAGGAAGTTCAAGCTGTTATCTCAGAAAAGCTTATAGATATCTATGAAGGTGACAGTGATGAAGAACCTATTAACAAATTAAATCTTGAACAGGGCAGACTTAATGTCATTTTATTTGTCGGTGTTAATGGTGTTGGAAAAACGACAACGATCGGCAAATTAGCTCACAAATTAAAAAGTGAAGGGAACTCTGTTCTTTTAGCAGCTGGAGACACTTTTAGAGCAGGAGCAATCGAACAACTAGAGGTTTGGGGTGACAGGGTCGGGGTCGATGTGATTAAACAATCAGAAGGCTCAGATCCTGCAGCCGTCATGTATGATGCTGTACAAGCTGCAAAAGCTAGACAAGTTGATGTTTTATTATGTGATACAGCTGGACGTCTGCAAAATAAAGTGAATCTCATGAAGGAGCTTGAAAAGGTTAAACGTGTGATTGAACGTGAAATCCCCGGGGCGCCACATGAGGTATTACTTGTACTTGATGCAACAACAGGTCAAAACGCAATGACTCAAGCCAAACAATTCTCACAAGCAACAGATGTTTCAGGTATTGTTCTCACTAAGTTAGATGGTACAGCTAAAGGTGGGATTGTTTTAGCCATTAAAGGAGAATTAGACATTCCGGTGAAGTTTGTTGGCTTAGGTGAAAAAATGGACGATTTACAAGAGTTTAATACAGAGCAATATGTTTACGGGTTGTTCTCAGGAATTATTGAGGAGCAAGAAACGGAATAAGGTGAAACTTCCATTAGTGGGGGAGTTATTAATCCCCCACTGATGGTTAGTTGAACCAATCGG
>DASQMK010000403.1:0-12895 GCA_035645575.1 Metabacillus sp. | reverse complement strand
AGTTCATTATTTTTTACAGCAAGAAATGACCTATCTGGATGGGATTTTAATGACAAATTCTACTGGATTTGGGCATCCAATTAGCTGGTTGTTTGTTCTTATTGGTTTTCCAGTTCTATGGCTATTTGCTAGAAATAGCTTAGAGGGGATTGAAGCTAAGAAAATTCATTATGATCAGATAGTAAAAGTACAGATAAAAGTGGATGATATTCAGTTTACATTAAAAGGACTAATTGATAGTGGCAACCAGCTGTTTGACCCTATAACAAGAAGTCCTGTTATGATTATCGATACTTTAAAAGTACAGGAATTTCTTCCGAAGCTTCTTGTTCATCAAGCAATACAGGATGATGTGATGAAAGCGATGAGTGAACAGCCAAATAACGAGAGTCATCCATGGGAACATAGAGTTCGCCTTATTCCTTATCGTGTAGTAGGTAGTGAGCATCAGTTTCTGCTAGGCTTTAAACCTGATGAAGTATGGGTTGAATCTAAAAATGAAACCTTTAAAGTACAAAAAACAATCATTGGTTTGAATCGAACGACATTATCCTCTGAAGACGTTTATGAGTGTATAGTTCATCCTAAAATGCTACAGGGACCATCGATCCAACAAGTATCTTAGTGGTGCTACTTCTATCTTACTCTGTTACGAATCATTTAGTACGCTAGACTATATTTTCTTTTAAATTATTTAGAAATTACCTTGTATATGGGTAATACAAATAAGATCTGAGGGGGAGGACAATGAAGAAATTAAAATTACATCTTACTTATTTATGGTATAAGCTATTAATTAAACTAGGGATTAAATCTGATGAGGTTTATTACATAGGTGGCAGTGAAGCATTACCACCACCTCTCTCTAAAGAAGAGGAAGAAGTACTACTGCAAAAACTACCATCGGGGGACCAAGCTGCAAGATCAATTTTAATTGAGAGAAATCTTCGCCTTGTTGTTTATATTGCGCGAAAATTCGAGAATACAGGAATAAACATTGAGGATTTAATCAGCATAGGTACAATTGGATTAATTAAAGCAGTGAATACGTTTAACCCAGAAAAGAAAATCAAGCTTGCTACATATGCATCTCGCTGTATCGAAAATGAAATCTTAATGTATTTGCGGAGAAACAACAAACTTCGTTCTGAGGTATCGTTTGATGAACCACTAAACATTGATTGGGATGGGAATGAATTGTTGCTATCAGATGTACTTGGAACAGAGGATGATATTATTACAAAAGATCTTGAAGCAAATGTAGATAGAAAATTGCTCTTAAAAGCTCTTCAACAATTAAATGATCGTGAAAAGCAAATTATGGAGCTTCGTTTCGGATTACAAGGTGGAGAAGAAAAAACTCAAAAAGATGTTGCGGACATGCTTGGGATTTCCCAGTCCTATATTTCAAGGTTGGAAAAAAGAATTATTAAAAGATTGCAAAAAGAATTTAATAAAATGGTGTAAAAAATTTTTTAGTTTAATAAATCCCTATTATATCAATAAAGAAGAGGATATCTGCTTCATGTAACTTCTATAGCTTGTGCATATTTTTTCCTGTCGAGGAGATACTTAACTCTGTACAGCAACTCCTGTTAGGAGGGAAAAAAGTGACAAGAAATAAAGTCGAAATTTGTGGAGTAGATACCTCAAAACTTCCAGTTCTTAAGAATGAGAAAATGAGAGAACTATTTAAGCAAATGCAAAACGGAGACTTATCAGCAAGAGAAGAGCTGGTAAATGGCAACTTAAGATTGGTACTTAGTGTAATCCAGCGATTTAACAACAGAGGAGAATTTGTTGACGATTTGTTTCAAGTTGGCTGTATAGGATTAATGAAATCCATCGATAATTTTGACTTAGGCCAGAATGTCAAATTTTCAACATATGCTGTACCAATGATAATTGGAGAAATCCGTAGATACTTAAGAGACAATAACCCAATCCGAGTCTCCCGCTCACTCCGAGACATTGCTTATAAGGCGCTTCAAGTAAGAGAACGTCTGATGAGTGAAACATCAAGAGAGCCTACAGCAGAGGAAATATCTAAAGAGCTTGATGTGCCTCATGAAGAGATTGTATTCGCACTTGATGCTATTCAGGATCCTGTATCACTTTTTGAGCCAATTTATAATGACGGAGGAGATCCTATCTTTGTCATGGATCAGTTAAGTGATGAAAAAAATCGGGATATTCAATGGATAGAAGAATTAGCATTAAAAGAAGGTATGAGACGACTAAATAGTCGGGAAAAGCTAATTTTAAGAAAGCGTTTCTTCCAAGGTAAGACCCAAATGGAAGTTGCAGAAGAAATTGGAATATCTCAAGCTCAAGTGTCAAGACTTGAAAAAGCTGCAATTAAACAAATGAATAAAAATATCCAAAATTAGGGCTGCTCATAATGAGGAGCCTTTTTCCATTCTTAAAAAGAAAAAGTTTCCTTGTTTTGAATAGTTAGGCCACATACCCACATAGATATGTAAGAGGGGAGTTAGTGAAGTAACGACTGACAATAGATATTGGAGGGAAGGTTATGTATATTTCTGAGTTCCAAACAAAAGATGTAGTCAATGTATCTGATGGGAAAAAGATGGGGAACATAGGAGATTTCGATATTAATGTTACAACAGGGAAGATTCAAGCTATTATTATTAATGGGAATGGCAAAATGCTTGGCTTTTTTGGAAGAGATGAAGAATGTATCATTCCTTGGAGAAATATAGTAAAAATAGGGGAAGATGTTATTTTAGTTAGAATGAATCGACAAATTGATCTACAAGAAGAATAATTTCTCATGAATACTAAACGTTATGGGGAAATTGTGGTAAAATAAAGAGCGATAGAACACATTAAATGTCGAATAAAAGGGTTGAGCATATATGATAGCTAATGTTTTTGAGCAAAGGGACAAAACCCACTTAACTTTAACAGCTTGGAATGACTTAATAGACGGTTTGACAGTTGGCTTTTCCACGAAATCTGGTGGTGGAAGTACTGGGAACTTTAGTTCTTTAAACCTTGGCCTTCATGTAAAGGATCAACCAGAAAATGTTAGGGAAAATCGAGAAATTCTTGCTAGGGCACTTTCATTTCCAATAAAAAATTGGGTCTTTGCCGAACAGGTACATTCAAACAAGGTTATGAGAGTGAATAAATTTAGTAGAGGTAAGGGAATTCACACTTATGAGGATGGATTAGCAGGGTGTGATGGTGTATATACTTCTGAAAAAGGAGTAATGCTATCCCTTTGTTTTGCTGATTGTGTCCCTTTGTTTTTTATCGCTCCTAAGCACTCCTTAGTAGGGTTGGCTCATGCAGGCTGGAAAGGAACAGTAAAGGATATAGCAGGAGAGATGGTTAAAAAATGGCAGAAAGATGAAGGTGTAGATGCCAAGGATATTTATGTAGCCATTGGCCCTTCAATTGGCGGATGCTGTTATATCGTTGATGATAAGGTGATATCTTCAATAGATAAACATGTGTTAAAAAATTATCCATTGCCATATAAAACATTGTCTAATGGAAAATACCAACTAGATTTAAAGCTTCTTAATGAGCATTATTTACGAAATGTGGGGATAGTCAAAGACCATATATTAATTTCAGAGCTTTGTACAAGCTGCGAGGTGGAATTATTTTTTTCACATCGTAGAGATAATGGGCAAACAGGTAGAATGCTAAGCTTTATTGGAATAAATGAGGAGGGTACCCTCTAAAAGATGAACGTACAGGAAAATTACCAGGCTATTCAAAAAACAATACAAAATACTTGCCAACGAGTTGGCAGAAATCCAGAAGAAATAAACGTTATAGCTGTCACAAAATATGTAAGTGTTCAACGTGCAAAAGATGCGCTTGAAGCAGGAGTTCGTCATCTAGGTGAAAACCGGGATGACGGACTAAATGAAAAGTTGAAAGAACTAGGGAATACCCCAACGTGGCACTTTATTGGTTCGCTACAGACAAGAAAAGTAAAAAATATAATTGATAAAGTAGATTATATTCATTCTCTTGACAGACTGTCTTTAGCGAAAGAAATTGATAAACGAGCTACAAAACCAATGAAGTGTTTTGTTCAAGTTAATGCTTCTGGAGAAGAATCAAAACATGGATGTTCACCAGAGGAACTCGTTGACTTCGTTCAACAGTTAACACAATACCGAAATATTCAAGTTGTTGGATTAATGACAATGGCACCATTTACTAATGATAAAGATGTCATAAGAAATTGTTTTAAAAAGTTAAAACAACTTCAACTTAATGTACAAGCTATACAGTTACCTTCAGCTCCTTGTCATGAATTATCGATGGGAATGTCAAATGATTATGAAATAGCTATTGAGGAAGGCTCAACGTTTATCAGAATCGGGACTTCACTTGTTGGAAATGAAACTGAAGGTGTTTAATATGTCCATAAAAAATAGATTTAAAAGCTTTTTTGCTTTAGATGAAGAAGAATATGAATATGAAGAGCCTGAAACGAAACAACAAGAATATGAGGCTCCACAGCAACAAGGTTTTCCACAAAAATCATCACAAACATCTAAACAAAATGTGGTAAGTTTGCAAAGTGTTCAAAAATCATCTAAAGTGGTTTTAAGTGAACCAAGAGTTTACGCAGAAGCCCAAGAAATAGCAGATCAATTAAAAAATCGTCGTGCTGTTGTTGTCAATCTCCAAAGTATACAAAGAGATCAAGCAAAGCGGATTGTTGATTTCCTTAGCGGGACCGTTTATGCGATCGGTGGAGATATTCAACGTATTGGAACGAATATCTTTCTTTGTACTCCTGATAATGTTGATGTATCGGGAGCAATATCTGAATTAGTTACAGAAGATGATCATCAAAGGTGGTAGGCAAACATGAGTATTTTGTTAAGTTTAATTAACACCCTAATCACGTTTTACTCGTATGCGCTTATCGTATACATATTACTTTCGTGGTTTCCTGGTGCTAGAGAATCAGGTTTTGGACAGTTCTTGGCTAAAATCTGTGAACCGTATTTAGAGCCATTCCGAAAAATTATTCCTCCATTAGGAATGATTGATATCTCACCAATTGTTGCAATCTTAGCTTTACGTTTTGCTCAATATGGTGTTGTTTCAATATTTAGAATGATTGGCTAGGGACTATTTATATAGTCCCTCTTTTTTCATATTTTAAAACGGAGTTGTGTTATGGATCAAATTTACCAACATTTTCGTCCTGAAGAGCGACAATTTATCGATCAAGTAGTGGAATGGAAGGAAAACGTTCTGAATCAATATAGCCCAAAGCTAACTGATTTTCTAGACCCTCGTGAACAAGAGATTGTTTCTTCTGTTATAGGAGAACATTTAGAAGTCAAAGTGTCTTTTTCGGGTGGGGTTGAGGATACAGAAAGAAAGCGTGCACTATTATATCCGGATTATTATCAAGTAGAAGAAAAAGACTTTCAACTAACATTGTTTGAAGTTCAATATGCCTCGAAATTTATTTCATTACAGCATAGGCAAGTGTTAGGATCTTTAATGAGTCTGGGATTAAAGCGCAATAAGTTTGGTGATATTCGCTTTTGCCACGATACGGTTCAATTTATTTGTGCAAGCGAGATCTCTGATTATCTTCGTGCAAATTTTTATGAAATTGGTCGTGCCAAAATCTCTTTGAATGAACTGGAGGTTAATCAATTTATACCAAATATAGAAGATGTACAAGAGATCACAACGACAGTTACCTCTTTACGACTTGATGTGGTAGGAGCAGCCATTTATAACCTATCACGTCAAAAAGTTCAACCTCTCATCTCTAATGGACTTGTAAAGGTGAATTGGAAGGTCGTTGATTCTACTTCGTTTGAATGTCGTGAAGGTGACACCTTGTCAATCAGAGGGTATGGTAGAAGTAAATTAACTTCAATTGAGGGAAGAACAAAAAAAGGTCGAATAAAAATTGTCGTCAGTAAGCAAAAATAGAAATTTAAAGGTCATGTTATACATAAAAATCAAAATAATTTAAAGAATTAGCAGGATTTCCAACAAACCTGTCGAAATATGATTTATAATGTTGTCAAGGATTAACTATTTCACTACATATTGGAGGTGGCATCCATGCCTTTAACACCTTTAGACATCCATAATAAGGAATTTAATAAAGGGTTTCGTGGATACGATGAAGATGAAGTAAATGAATTTTTAGATCAAGTCATTAAAGACTATGAGATGATTATCCGCGAAAAGAAAGAATTAGAGTCTCGAGTATCAGAATTAACTGAAAAACTAGGTCACTTTACCAATATTGAAGAGACATTGAATAAATCAATTGTGATCGCACAAGAAGCAGCAGAAGAAGTGAAGCGTAATGCTCAAAAAGAATCAAAGCTAATAATTAAAGAAGCTGAGAAAAATGCTGACCGAATTATTAATGAATCATTATCCAAATCGCGAAAAATCGCGATGGAAATTGAAGAGTTGAAAAAGCAATCAAAAGTATTTAGAACTCGTTTCCAAATGTTAATTGAAGCTCAGCTAGATCTTCTTAAAAACGATGATTGGGATCATTTACTAGAATATGAAGTTGAGCCTATTTTTGGTGAAGCAGAAGAAACAAAAAGCTAAACTTGACTTTTTGTTTTTTTATCGCATATAATACGAAAACATAGATATTTTTTAAAAACTCAAAACACAAATGATAAACGGTGAAAGGGACAGTAGTCTTTAAAAACCTTATTTAAGCGAATCGAGGACGGTGGAAGCTCGACATAAGGATAAAAGATGAACATCACCCTGGAGTTCCATGCTGAACATTTCTAATAAGTAAGCAATGGCGTTACATTCACGTTACGAATGCTGGAGTGGATTAAATAATTGATTTAATCTAATAGGGTGGTACCGCGAGATAACCTTCTCGTCCCTTGTTGGGATGAGAAGGTTTTTTGTGTTTTTAGGAGGCATAATCATCACATACATGGTTTACCTCATGAGAAGGAAAACAAAAAATAGCTAATAGAATCATTAATTTATTTGGAGGAATAAAGATGGATTACAAAGATACCCTTCTGATGCCCAAAACAGATTTTCCGATGAGAGGGAACTTACCAAAAAGAGAGCCATTAATTCAAGAAAGATGGGAAGAAATGAAGATCTATGAAAAGGTGCAAGAACGTACAAAAGATCGTCCTCTTTTCGTTTTACATGATGGACCTCCATATGCAAATGGTGACATTCATATGGGGCATGCCTTAAACAAAATCTTAAAGGATTTTATTGTTCGCTACAAATCAATGAGCGGATACTGTGCTCCATATGTACCTGGTTGGGATACACACGGTTTACCAATTGAGACTGCTTTAACGAAAAACAAAAAAGTAAAACGAAAAGAAATGTCGGTAGCTGAGTTCCGTAAGCTTTGTGAAGAATATGCATGGGAGCAAATCAATGGTCAACGTGAGCAATTTAAGCGTCTTGGTGTACGTGGGGATTGGGAAGATCCATATGTTACGCTTAAGCCTGAATACGAAGCACAACAAATTAAAGTATTTGGTGAAATGGCGAAAAAAGGATATATCTATAAAGGGTTAAAACCTGTTTATTGGTCTCCATCAAGTGAATCAGCTCTTGCGGAAGCAGAAATTGAGTATGCTGATAAACGCTCACCATCCATTTATGTAGCATTCCCAGTAAAAGATGGAAAGGGTGTCCTTTCAACTGAAGAAAAAATTATTATCTGGACAACAACACCATGGACAATGCCAGCTAACTTAGGTATTTCAGTCCATCCAGAGCTTGAATACAGTGTGGTGGCAGCAGAGAGTGGAAAATACGTTATTGCTTCTGAGTTAGTTGAATCTGTCGCTTCAACAATTGGTTGGGAAAATTATGAAGTAGACCGTACTTTAAAAGGTTCAGAGCTTGATCGAGTTGTTGCAAGGCATCCAATTTATGATCGTGATTCACTTGTCATGCTTGGTGAGCATGTTACAAGTGAAGGTGGAACGGGTTGTGTTCACACCGCACCTGGTCACGGGGAAGATGACTTTATTGTTGGTCAACAATACGGCTTAGACGTTTTATGTCCAGTCGATGAAAAAGGATATATGACAAAGGATGCACCTGGCTTTGAAGGGTTATTCTATGATGAAGCGAACAAACCAATCACAGAAAAGCTTCAAGAAGTTGGAGCATTATTAAAGCTTCAATTTATCACACACTCTTATCCACATGACTGGAGAACAAAGAAGCCAACTATTTTCCGAGCAACAGCTCAATGGTTTGCATCTATTAAAGATTTCCGTGATGATCTATTAAAAGCAGTTAAAGAAACAAAATGGGTGCCAGCTTGGGGTGAAACTCGTCTTTATAACATGGTTCGTGATCGTGGAGATTGGTGTATCTCTCGTCAACGTGCTTGGGGTGTACCGATTCCAGTATTTTATGCTGAAAACGGTGAGCCTATTATTACTGATGAAACCATTGCGCATGTTTCAAACTTGTTCCGTGAGCATGGTTCAAATATTTGGTTTGAACGTGAAGCAAAGGATCTTTTACCAGCAGGATTTACGCATGAAGGCAGCCCGAATGGCAAATTTACAAAAGAGAATGACATTATGGATGTTTGGTTTGATTCCGGTTCTTCTCATCAAGCTGTTTTATTAGAAAGAGAAGATCTCCAAAGACCAGCTGATTTATATTTGGAAGGATCTGATCAATATCGAGGATGGTTTAACTCTTCTTTATCAACAGCTGTAGCTGTAACTGGAAAAGCGCCATACAAAGGTGTTCTTTCCCATGGATTTGCCTTAGATGGTGAAGGCCGTAAAATGAGTAAATCTTTAGGAAATACTGTTGTTCCTGCTAAGGTTATGAACCAACTTGGGGGAGATATTCTTCGTTTATGGGTAGCATCTGTAGATTATCAAGCAGATGTTCGTGTTTCTGATGCAATTCTTAAGCAAGTGGCTGAAGTATACCGAAAAATTCGTAACACGTTCCGTTTCTTATTAGGAAACTTAAGTGATTTTAATCCAGAAACAGATATAGTAACCTTAGAAAATCTAAGAGATGTTGACCGTTATATGCTTGTAAAACTTAATAATCTAACCAAACGTGTGAAAGAAGCTTATGATCAATATGAATTTGCAGCGATTTATCATGCAGTTCACAATTTCTGCACAATTGAATTAAGCTCTTTCTACTTAGATTTTGCAAAAGACGTACTTTACATTGAATCAAAAGAAAATCAAGAACGTCGTGCTATTCAAACTGTTCTTTATGAAACATTGCTATCACTAGTTAAATTAGTAACACCAATCCTTCCTCATACTGCTGATGAAGTTTGGGAACAAATTGATTCTGTTGACGAAGAAAGTGTTCAACTTGTTGATATGCCAGAGGTAAAAGAATATGATCAGGCTGATGAACTTGAGAAAAAGTGGGATTCTTTCATGATATTGCGTGATGATGTGTTAAAAGCTTTAGAAGTAGCACGTAATGAAAAAGTCATCGGAAAATCCTTAACAGCTAGTATTTCTCTTTACCCAAATGCAGAGGCAAAAGTATTACTTGACTCTGTTGAGGAAGACTTAAAACAGCTATTTATTGTTTCTGGTTTTGAAATCGCCGGAGATTATGATGCTGCACCTGAGAATGCCCAAGCGTTTGATTCAGTTAAAATAGTTATTTCGCAAGCTGAAGGTGATACTTGTGACCGTTGTTGGATTGTTACACCTGAGGTAGGTCAAGTTGAAGACCATCCAACACTTTGTCAACGCTGTGCATCGATCGTTAAAGAACATTATTAATGTGTAAAAAAGTCATATCCATAGGATATGGCTTTTTTGTATTTTAAATCAATATTTAAACGCCTATTTTTTTACAAAAGTGTTTGGAACGAGTTTTAGCAGGGTAAAAAACACATAACTAATAAAAATTGGCCGAAAAAATCAAGTTAACAGCCATTACATGCACAGGAAAATTCTTATCAGGGTGAGTCATCAAACTTTCGGGCAAAACTATATTAACATCATGAGCAGGATAAGGAGTTGTCCATCTTGAATAAATTTTCTGGTATTCGCTATGAATTGCAAGTGATGAAAGAAGAGCTGCGAGCACGTTTATTCGAACACAGTTTGTTTGAAATGACTTCTGATGATCATCAGGGCAAAAGTCAAACATTGATGCATCATATAAAAGAGGAACTTCAAGATGTAGAACATGCCTTAATGAAAATTGATAAAGGTCTTTACGGGTATTGTGAAGAAACCGGTGAAGAAATTCCTTTTGAAAAATTAAGGATACTCCCAACAGCTAGAACAAAATATGATTTCTTTTTCCAAGAATTATTTGAGAGAAAATCCCTTCCACACCATGATTATACCCATGAAGAAACATATATTACAGGCAGTGATTTTTAATCAAAAGCTCAAATTACTTACATTGTGAGTGATTTGAGCTTTTTTATTGTAGGAAACTATAAAATGCATCGATTGTTGATAAGCGCTTAGGCATCCATCTCTGAAGCGCAGGATGTGCAAGTGCAGTCTTGGAGATTGACGTCTCGTTTTTTGACTGCCAACACCTAGCCCCTTTAGGGTCTAACCAATTCAGAATTAAAGGCAAAGAGCGCCTTCTATTCTAAATCGTGTCGGGGCTGATCAAGGCGCTAGCGCTTTTGTTCTCATAATTGAACAAATTATTATCATTTCGTAACTTCTTTACGCTTGCTTTTTTGTTATGGTACAATTCATAAGATAAACCTTGTACAAATTGAACATAGAAAGTTGGGGGAAAAACGTGTATTATTACATAATTGCCGCTTTGATCATCATTATTGACCAACTAACAAAATGGTTAATTGTGAAGAATATGGAGATTGGTGATCATATTCCTGTTATTGAAAATTTCTTTTACATTACATCTCATCGAAACAGAGGAGCAGCATGGGGAATTTTACAAGGACAAATGTGGTTTTTCTATGTGATTACAGCGGTAGTCATTGTAGGATTAATTTATTATATCCAAAAACATACGAAGCAAAATAAGGTTATGGGTGTTGCACTAGGTTTTATGCTAGGTGGGGCAATTGGTAATTTCATTGACCGTTTATTTCGGAAAGAAGTTGTCGATTTTATTAATACATATATCTTTTCATATGACTTCCCAATTTTTAATATAGCTGATTCTGCTTTATGTATTGGAGTTGGATTATTATTTATCCATATGTTGTTTTTTGAAGGGAAAGAGAAGGAGCAAGCTTAATGAACATCGTTGAATTACAAGTAAATGAAGAGCATAAAAATGAGCGAATTGATAAGTTTTTATCCTCAGTAAATGAAGAATGGTCACGTACACAAGTGCAGATTTGGATTAAAGATGGACTAGTTAAAGTAAATGACCGTTTAATTAAAACGAATTATAAATGTCAAGTAGATGATAAAATTATTGTTGAAATACCGGAACCAGAAGCATTAGACGTTATTGCAGAAGAAATGAATTTAGATATTTATTATGAAGATCAGGATGTGTTAGTTGTAAATAAACCTAAAGGGATGGTCGTGCATCCTGCACCAGGTCATATGAGCGGTACTCTTGTGAATGGTTTAATGGCACATTGCAAAGATCTTTCTGGTATTAATGGTGTACTAAGGCCAGGAATTGTTCATCGTATTGACAAAGATACGTCAGGATTACTCATGGTTGCGAAAAACGATATGGCTCACGAATCATTAGTGCAACAACTTGTGGACAAAACCGTTACTCGTCGCTATAAAGCTCTTGTTCATGGAGTGATCCAGCATGACCATGGTACAATTAATGCTCCAATTGGACGTGATAAGGTTGATCGTCAAAGTATGACTGTTACAAATGTCAGCAGTAAAGAAGCTGTAACTCATTTCCGGGTATTAGAAAGATTTGATCAATATACATTTGTTGAGTGTCAACTTGAAACAGGTAGAACACATCAAATTCGTGTTCACATGAAATATATCGGATATCCGCTTGTGGGGGATCCAAAGTATGGGCCAAAGAAGACTTTGCAAATTAATGGACAGGCGCTTCATGCGGGGATCCTTGGCTTTGAGCATCCTAGAACAAAGGAATACCTTGAGTTTGAAGCACCTTTACCAGTTGAGTTTGTCAGTGTTTTAAAACAAATTAAAAATAATCGTTGACACATTTCTACATGTTTGTCATAATGTAAATAACTTAATAAGAACCTTTAACACAGTCCCGTGAGGCTGAGAAGGAAAACGGATAAGACAACAGAGTCTATATTTGACTCGGCCTAATTATGTCTTCGTTAACCCTCTCACTGTAAACGGTGAGAGGTTTTTTCGTTTTCAGAGGTTAAGAAACGAAAGGAGAATGAGGATGTCTCAAAAAGCAGTTTTATTAGATGAGCAAGCAATCCGCAGAGCGCTGACAAGAATCGCTCATGAAATCATCGAGAGAAATAAAGGGATTGAAAATAGCATCTTAGTCGGGATTAAAACAAGAGGAATTTATCTTGCGAATAGACTAGCTGAAAGAATCGAACAGATTGAAGGGAAAAAGATTGCCCTGGGTGAATTAGATATTACTCTTTATCGTGATGATCTGTCAAAAAAGACAGAGGATCTAGAACCATTGGTAAAGGGATCTAATATTCCAGTTGATGTAACAAATCAAAAAGTCATCTTAGTTGATGATGTTTTATATACAGGCAGAACAGTAAGAGCTGCTATGGATGCACTTGTAGATATTGGAAGACCCGCCAATATTCAACTAGCTGTATTAGTTGATAGAGGTCATCGTGAATTACCAATTCGTGCAGATTATGTTGGCAAGAACATTCCAACTTCAAGCTCAGAAAAAATTGTTGTTGAACTAAAAGAAGCTGACCAACAAGATCAAGTAACAATACATGAAAATGAATAAT
>DASQMK010000402.1:0-2492 GCA_035645575.1 Metabacillus sp. | reverse complement strand
TAGCATTGTGAGAAGGGTTTGAATTAAATTTCTTAAAGTATTAATCCTTCTTAATAAACTGTTCTTCAATTGTGTCCTAAATTTCCCTTTTTCTTGCCAGGCTCTGAAATTTTATTTTGAAATAAACAAGATGTATTTATTTCCTAAATGTCTATATTCCAGTCCCTATTCAATACTCAATCCAAACCCCCGCAATATTTAATCCCTTCATTTCATCAACACTTCCATCTTCATTTGCAAGTTTCATAGAACCTTTTGCAAATAAGTAGTAAAAATCATATGAGTAATCTTCAACTGATAAAATCTCCACCTTAGTTGTTACGGTGTCATCAGAAGTTGTAACGGAAGTCATTTTCACACATTCAAAGCTCTGAACACACTGATACATGTCCTTGCTGCTTAGGTAGTCTTGGAATGAATTTGGATGGTTGGGAATTCTAATTATATTAAAAGCAAGGATAATAAGGATAAAGAATATGAATTTCTTCCAATTTTCATTTTGTTCTTTTTGGGGTTTTAAACATAGAATTAATCCCACCATGGAATAGAGAGCAATCCAACTTATCCAATATAGATCAAAGATAATGACAATAAAGATGGATATCATTGTTCCAAAGTGCAAGTAGCGGGCTAAGGTTGACAGCGATTCTGAACGAAATCTGCTCCAATCGTCTTTTTTGGCTTTAATAAATATTTGATAATAGTACATAATCACAATGATGATCATAAATACAATATCCAAAAATAATCACCTCTTTTTATAACTTCCTTACCTTTTCTCCTGCCCGTATAATTATGTTCACATTTGATGCTGTGCCACTTTCAACATGATTATTTATATTTGAAACATCAATCATCGTCTCGATTTTTACCTGTTTGCTTTCTTTAGCCTCCATGTTTACCTTATATGGTGCGTTCATGCCTAAGAGCGATATCATCTTTGCATCTTCTTCGAATGGATATGTTTCATAAAAGTCAATGTCAAATGAAACGTTATTATTACTGTTATTCTTAAATGAGAATTCGCATATAGCCTGCATTGTATTGTCAGCAATCATTTCAAAATTGCATTCACTTGTTTCTTCTTCATAGGAAATGGCATATATCCCTGTTGCTAATGTTTTTTGATAAGTATCTGCAAGGAATGGCGGTAAAAACAGAGCTAATACAATGGCAAGCAGAACAAATCGTCCCTTATGCTTTTTTAATGATTTTGAAAGTAAGAAGAGACTAGCGATTAGTAAAAGTAATGAGGTGATTCCAACAATTTGTAGTCCATTTGTCGTTTGAATTGGAATATTTAAAATTGAGACAAATGATTCACCGTATGGATGTTCATGTGGAAAAGGCAAGTTTAAAACAATTGAAATTACAAAGAGAATTAGAGAAACAAATAGGAGTTTTTTATTTTTTAACATATATAGCCTCTCAGAAACTTAGATTTATAAAATGAAACTCAATATAGATCTGTGTTGAGTAAGTTCTTTTGCTTATTTGTATTTTTATGGAATAAAAGGGATATTCATTATATTACCACAAAAATCTAAAATTTAAATTTAACCTTAATGTGAAACGTTGAATTTTAGCGTAACTATATTTGTAACGAGTGAGTTAGATGAATCATTAAACTCGAGTCTCAAACTCAGTTTGCATCTTGTAAAGGCAATATCTCTAATTTTGAAACTTATAACATTTTTGTACGTATAATAGGAAGAAGTAATGATATAACCATGAAAAAGGTGGTCTTAATGAATAGACAAACAGTAAAAACGTTAAAGTGGATTTCAGGTGGACTTGAAGCTCTTTTAGGTATACCAATTATAGGAGGAAGTATTGTAATAGGGTTTGCTTGGACGCCATTATTCATTATGCTGGTTTTTCATATCGTAGTATTGATATTCTCGAATAAGGTTGGAGTTAAAGCGAACGGTAATATCCTCGGAATTGTAACATCAGCCATCGGATGGATTCCTATTGTCGGTATGATTATGCATATTTTATCGGCGATATTTATTCTAGTGGATGCGGCTAGTAAGGATAAGAACCCGGACATCATCGAAATGAAAGAATAAAGAAAAGCCATTGCTTTTAAATGAAGAGCTTGCAAAGTTGTGTTCCGAGAAGAGGGAAGCTCGCTTATAAATAACTATGAAGGCTTGTAAACGTACGTAATGCTAACGCATTGATTCAGTCCAATGGTATATTTGTGAGGAGTATGGAAAAGAAACATAATCTTAATTTCAAGTATGATTGTTTCCCTAGGGGAAAGACCTTATCGAATAAAAACCGATAAGGTCTTTTTTAGAGTTACCTCAAAACCTGAAGCTAACTGTCAGGTTTGTTAATGAATATCATTATTGGAATTGATAAAAAAGGATTGTGAGTTCAGTAATTAAACTGGATTCGCAATCCTTTTTTGTTTTCTTTGGCAGAGAAAAACGGAGATATGGAAGTTATATGTCGCAGTAAAAAGCAAGTCCAAATGATTGATC
>DASQMK010000401.1:0-1738 GCA_035645575.1 Metabacillus sp. | reverse complement strand
GGCGGGATTAACGGACCAAATCAATGGTATTAAAGACATTAAAAGTAATTCGTTAGAAACATCCCGTATGGAATGGTTTAAAAGGATCACGAAAGGAATGCAGGATGAGCAAATTGAATATACAAAGTTAAAAACAATTTCACAAATGAATTATAAAGTGGCTTCTGCTGTTTTAATTGCTGTATTTATCTTCATTGCACTAAATATGTTTCATGCACAAGCAAGCCAATTAATGTTAATCATCGTGATTTTTTCAAGACTTTGGCCAAGGGTTGCAGCGATTCAAGGATCACTGGAACAAATCGCGACCATATTACCTGCCTTTAAAGCTGTGAAAAAATTTCAGGAGGAATGTAAGAATTCAAGAGAGTTTCATTTAGAAAATGATAATAAACCAATACATATTACCCAAGAAATAGAATTGAAAAATGTTTTTTTCCGTTACGATAATAGCCAATCAACAGTATATGCATTAAATAATATAAATATTGTGATACCAGCTAATAAAATGACAGCTTTTGTAGGTCGTTCAGGTGCGGGAAAGAGTACGCTTATTGATATGTTAATGGGTTTAAATCAACCAGAAAGAGGTAAAGTCTTATTAGATGGTATCCCTTTATCACAAGAAAATATTCCATCTTTTCGTAAGTCAATTAGTTATGTTCCACAAGAACCCTTTTTATTTAATACAAGTATAAAAGATAATTTGAAACTTGTTGAACCCGATGCATCAGAAAATCAGATGTGGGATGCATTAGAGTTTTCTTCAGCTGCTGAGTTTGTACGTGAGCTACCTGATGGGTTAGATACTGTTATTGGTGATAGAGGTATCCGGCTCTCTGGCGGTGAGCGACAAAGGATCGTTTTAGCAAGGGCAATTTTACGCAAACCATCGATGTTGGTATTAGATGAAGCAACAAGTGCACTTGATACAGAAAATGAAGCTAAAATTCAACAAGCCCTAGAGAAGTTAAAAGGAAGAATGACTATTGTTGTAATCGCACATCGATTGTCGACGATACGAAATGCGGATCAAGTAGTCGTTCTAGATAAAGGTTCAGTTATTCAACATGGTGAGTTTGGCAAATTAGCTAAAGAGAAGCATGGTATGCTTGGTCATCTTCTGGAAAGTCAAATGGAAGCGAGTTTGTAACAATCTGAATTTTAGAAGAACTACAGATAGAAGTACAAACTGGAGAGGTGTTTATGGGAAAGGGGAGATTACTTCTAATTTCGTTACTCGGTCTATGTGTCTTGATTGTTATCTGTACGATATGGGATAACTATAGAATAAAGGTCGTTGAACAAGAGATCGAAATTGAAAATTTACCACAAGAATTTGAGGGATTTAAAATCCTTCAAATATCGGATTTGCATGAAAAGACATTTGGGTATAAACAAGAAAGACTTATTAGAAGAATAAATTCAATTAATTATGATATTATCGCACTAACAGGTGATTTACTAGGCAATGCCGATAGTCAAAATTACTCTCCAACTTATGATTTGCTAGATGGTATTAACAATAAAGAACATATACTGTTTGTTCCGGGGAATACTGACCCAATGCCATATGTTGTTAATTCGGATCAATCTATTTCAAAAAATCCATTTCTTTTGGGCATGGAGGGCAGAGGGGTACAATTATTAGATTCAGTCTATACAGTTGATAAAAAGAATGCTTCAATTAATTTTGTGAAATTTGATTTATCTAACCTTGGACCCGCGAGTCAGCTTG
>DASQMK010000400.1:0-1770 GCA_035645575.1 Metabacillus sp. | reverse complement strand
GATTAGTAGAAACTAAAGGAGTCATGTCCGGTTCATTTTCTTTCACTTTTCTTAATACTTCACCCATATCTTCCAAGGTTTTAATGTTATTAACATCGATATTGTATTTATCTACGATTTCTTTCACCATAACGAAGCCATAGCTTGAAGCTAAATCACGTACTGAAGGTACAGAATACTGTTTTCCATCAACCTTTGTTGCGTTCAAATACTCTGTTCCAACAGCATCAACAATCCCTTTTCCGTATTTTTCAATTTGATCATCTATTTCATGTAACTGTCCCCTGCTTACTTGAGGACTAAGTTGATCTCCTAATACCACAGCAAGGTCAAGTTTTTCATTGCTTGTTAACATTAAATTCATTTGTTGTCTATAAGCTGAAAGAGAGAGAGGTACAAAATCTACTGTTGCATTAATTTTTTCTTTCACAATTTTATTGATTTCATCCTGTACCAATTCCATATCTGCAGGTTCTCCATAAAAATAAGGAAACGCAACGGTTAAATCATATTCTTCGGTTCCCTTTGAATCATTACTGTCATTCTCACTAGTTTGACTGCTTTCCGAGCTACATGCAGCAAGAATTAGACTCAGTAATAACATAAGAGCAAAATTGATACGTAAAACCTTAAATCTTTTTTTCATCTTTTGACCCCCTATAGTTTCTTCTTCTTACAAACCCATCTTATCACCACACACAAAGGTGATTCTAACGTTTTTCAGACTAAAATGTTAGCGTTTTCATGACTTGTATATGGTTTAGTTTGACATGCTTAAGAGGTCGTCTTACTATGGCGAAAATCCTTTGGATTTAAACCTGTGTGCTTTCTAAATATCTTTGAAAAATGGGAAAAGTTAGAATGGCCAACTGCAGAAGCAACTTCCCCGATCGGCATATTTGTTGTATTCAGGAGTTTTTTCGCTAAGTCCATTCTTTGCTCCATAATAAAAGTTGAAAGCGGGATCCCCTCTTCTTTCTTAAACAATTTCGAAAGATAGTCTTCGTTTAAAAACACATGTCCAGCTATATCTTTCCTGGACAATTCACAATCGTCTATATTTAGAACAATATAATTTTTAACCGCTTGTACAATTGTATTTGTCTGTTCCACCATATCTGTTTGAATCGTTGCTTTTTGGATGATATGGTTTACCCATTCCATCATCTCTTTGATAGATTTTGTTGCTCTTTCGGATAATTCAACTGATTTACTATCTGAGTACAGCTGATGTGCCTGAATGCCTTTTATATTCAGCACAAAGAATACCATTTGGGTTAAGTTTTGGTGAAACTGTCTTAGAAATGTCGCATTTATCCCTTTAATTTCTTTTAAATAGATTTCGATTTCCTTCATTAATTGATCATTTGTCCCCTTTTTAAGCATTGTCATCCATGGGACCATTTGAGGCATTTCTATCTCGTTATGAGGGGAAGATCCTGTATTTAAGAAAAATACTTTATTATCAAACTGAACATTATTTTTCTCCAAAAATTTCAGCCGATTCACTTCCTCATGCATGAATTCAACACCTAGACTGTTTCCAATATAACAGGATAAATCACAGTTGAACCAACGATTACAGGACTCAATATATAACTCACAATTAGTAATAAGACTGTCAATCATTATAGGCTGATCCTTGTCTAATGTAAGAATAATTAACGATAGATTATCTTCTAGCTGAATATGAATACCATAGTTATCTTCACCAATAATTAATTCTTCCGCTAAGTTTTTTAGAGCATATTCCAACAGCTTCCTTCCGCG
>DASQMK010000399.1:0-8399 GCA_035645575.1 Metabacillus sp. | reverse complement strand
TGTTAAGCCTAAAGTATGTTTAACATACTCCAATGCTTTTTCATCTTCTTCTATATTAATAGATGTAAATTCAATTTCCTCACCAGTTAAAAATCTTTTTGTCATTTCACATTGCGGGCATCCGTTTTTCGTATAAACCATTACCTTTTTCAAATAAATCAAACTCCTTTATCATTATTAATTAGTTTAGTTGTTTTAAAAATCATTTAAACTTCATTGGCTTAGACGACCTCCTATTCAACATGTTACAATTATTATAATATCATTATTAATTAGTTTTGTCAAGCGTTAATAAAATATCTGAAAAATCTTCCTTACGAAGATACTTTCCAACTCCGGCATTTGTAGTTCGGTAATATTCTGCCTCTTCACACTTGTCTTTTAGTAAATAATACGCCTCGGCAATACTATCATTCTTTGATTTTAACACTTGAACACCTATTGTAGTCTTGCTGGTTTTTGAATTAATCATTGATGTATTAAATACTAAAGCCTTTCCAATTGAAGAAACCGCCAAAATATCAATATCTTCTCTAATGTGCTCAAAGAAAATGGCTGTTTTATCTGCATAAGCTTTAGTAAGCATCTTTCTATTTTGTTTAGTTTGGTATGCGGAAAGATCAATTTTTGCAACCTTCCCGTCCTCAAACCCAACAATTAGATACCCGTCATAATCATTAGTCACTGCTACAAAAAGAACGTTTTCTTCTTTTAATTCTAATAATGACGGTAAATACTCTCCTAAGCTAGATGGTTTGTGGTCTTCAATTTCATACATTTTGTGCTTGTACACTCGGTGCTGATCCGTAAATACTAAAACTTCCGAGTTATTGGTGGTCTCCACTTCTTTAATAACTTCATCCCCGTCTTTAACTTTAAGCGAGTAATTTCCCCTTAGAGATGTAAGAGGAACTTTTTTCAGATAACCATCTTTAGTTATAAAGACTTTTACATTGTAATCATCAACTTCAATTTTATCCGCTTCTATTTTTGGGATATCACTTAGTTGGACAACGTTTGACTTTCTTTGCTTCCCGTATAGTTTTTTAACATTGGCCAATTCATCGATAATATACTGAGCCAACCTTTTGCGATTGTTTAAAAGATCGTCTAAGTTCTCAATTTCACACTTTAGGTTCTCAATATCTTTAATACGATTAATTAGATATTCTTTATTAAGATGTCTTAATTTAATCTCCGCAACAAATTCTGCCTGCTCTCTATCAATCGAAAACACAGACATAAGTCTTTTGACAACTTCATTATTTGTCTTGGTTTCTCTAATGATTTTGATCGCTTTATCAATATCTAAAAGAACCTGTTTTAATGCAGACAACAAATGCATTTTAGATTCCTTCTTCTGCTTTTCAAATCTAAATCCACGTTTGATTGTATTTGCTCTAAAAACTAACCATTCGTGAATAATTTGCTTTACTCCCAAAACCTTTGGTCTACCATTTACAATGATATTGAAGTTGCATCCGAAAGAAGATTGTAGCGGAGTTAATTTGAATAACTTTTCTACGAGTAGCTTTTTGTCAATATTGTTTTTAACTGTAACTTCAATACCCTTTGAATTGATTCCGTAAATATCATCCACATCTACAACCTCTTTAAGTTTTCCTTCTTTAACAAGCTGGGAAATCTTCTCTATGACCGCTTCAAAGGTTGTTGTATAAGGAATGTCCTCAAAAATAATTGAGTTTTTCTCAAACCTGTATGAAGAACGAATAACCACCGATCCTTTACCAGTATCATAAATTCTCTCAAGTTCACTTTGGTTATACACAATATTTCCGCCCGTAGGAAAGTCTGGAGCTTTAATATAGTCAGAAACCTTTGTATGTTTTGGATTTTTGATGTATTGAATAGTGTAGTCAATTACCTCATTTAGATTGAATGGTGCAATACTTGACGCCATGCCATTCGCAATCCCATTCTGCGGATTCGTTAATATTGATGGGAAAGTTACAGGAAGGTATCTTGGCTCTTTCAGTGTTCCATCATAGTTATCGATCATCTCAACGGTATTTTTATCAATGTTTTTAAACAGTTCTTTAGCAATTTCAGTAAGTCTTACCTCAGTATATCGCGCTGATGCGTACTTCATATCTCTGGAATACTGCTTCCCGAAGTTACCTTTCGAATCGATAAATGGAATCAAAAGTGCTTCTGCATCTTTAGACATCCTTACAAGTGTCTCATAGATAGCCGCATCACCATGAGGATGCAAAAACATAGTTTGTCCTACTACACCTTGAGATTTTTTACGGCCGCCCTTTTGTAAGCCCATCTTGTACATGGTGTATAATATCCTTCTTTGAGATGGTTTTAACCCATCGATTTCAGGTAAAGCTCTCTCCATAATAACATGCGCGGTATAAGGCATATAATTTTTGGTAAGCGTTTCAACAATGTTTTCTTCAATCATGTTAGTCATTTACTTCTCCTCCTAATCAAGCGCATCTTCTATATAAAGATGAAGGTTATCTTCAATATATTTTTTGCGTGCAGATAAATCGTCTCCTAGAAACATTTCAAAATAATGCAAAGTGTCCTCTGCGCCGCTTGGAGTTACTTTGATTAATTTACGCGTTTCAGGATTCATGGTAGTTTCCCACATCATTTCTGCGGTATTCTCTCCTAACCCTTTAGATCGTTGAACCGTATAGTCACCTTTCATATTTGATACAATTTCATCTTTTTCTTTGTCACTGTATGCAAATACTGATGCGTCATTTTGTTCAATTTCATATAATGGAGATTCTGCAATATATACATATCCCTTTTCAATAAGAGTAGGCATAAGCCTATAGATAGCCGTAAGAAGGAGTGTTCTAATGTGGAATCCATCTACGTCTGCATCTGTTGTAATGACTATTTTTGACCATCGTAATTTGTTGATATCAAAACTATTCAAGTCTTTGGCATGTTTAGATTTAACTTCGATGCCACACCCAAGTAATTTAATCAGATCGATAATAATGTCATTTTTAAAAATTTTGTCATAATCAGCCTTTAAGCAGTTGAGAATCTTGCCACGCAATGCATATATAGCCTGAAACTCAGCGTCTCTTCCTTGCTTTGTAGAGCCTAGAGCTGACTTTCCTTCTACAAGATATAGCTCAGTTTTCGTATTATCTTTTGACTTACAATTTACAAATCCCTCAATACGATTAGTTAAATTGTTTACTGTCCCAGAGAGCTTCTTTTTGACACTAAGTCTCGTTGCCTCAGCCTTCTCTCGACTGTTCTTGTTTACTAGCACCTGTTTTAAAATAAGATTTGCTTCATTTGGGTTTTCCACAAAATAAATTTCTAATTGTTCTCTGAGCCATTTTGTAATCGATTGCTTCATGAAGTCTGAACCAATTTTCTTTTTTGTCTGGTCGGTAAATAAAGAAATTGTAGAGTATGTACTGGTGACAATAAGAAGACTATCTGAGATATCATCAAATGAAATCTTCTTCTCTCCTTTTTTATAAAGGTTTTGCTCTTTTAAAAATTTATCAATTACATATGTAAAAGAGTTTTTGATAAATTCTTCTGGTGTTCCACCGTTCTCCAACCATGACGTATTGTGATAGTATCTGCTAAAGGATGTTTCGCGATTGAAACTAAAATAAATATTGGCCTTAATTCTATAATCTTTATCTGAGTCATTGTCTCTCCCTTTCTGTTCTGTAGAAAAGGAAATGACATCAGTCAAAGAATATTCCTCATTTGACAGAGATTTAATATAATCAGGAACTCCATTTTCATAAAAATATTCAGTTGTCTCTTCTGTCTTCTGATTGGTGAAAATAAATTTCACACCACCATTGACTATTGCTTGATCCCGAAGAGTTGTAATAATAAACTCATCATCAATTTCGCTTTTGCCTCTAAAACACTCGGCAGAAGGTAGCCATGAAATTTTTGTTCCTCTCGGCTCACTTGACTCTTTCTCTATTAAAGACGTATATTCTGCGCCCTTTAAATATTCAATTGCAAGCAACCTTTTTCCGTTGTATGAAATTGCTTGGAAGTAATCAGAAGTGTAATTTGTTCCCGTGGCTCCCACACCATTAGTCCCTAATGAATACTCATAATTGCTTCCGCCATCTTCATCATTATTCTTATACTTTCCTCCTGCCCATAGCTCATCAAATACTTTTTTATATGCGTATTCGCCTTTTTCATTTTTTCCCATTGGAACTCCGCGGCCAAAGTCACGTACAGATATAGAGCCATCTTCATGCTTTGTTACAATAATTTCTTCTCCATATCCTGCGCGCGCTTCATCAATGGCATTTCCTAAAATTTCTAAGAAGGTGTGGTTGTGACTTTCAAGACCAATGGAAGCAGGCTTTGCCCGAACTCCGCCTAAAATTCCTAACGATTCAATTGCGTTTTCATTATACTTATTCATACCATCATCCTTATTTTTCTGTATTGTCATTATTAATTCGTTTGATGAAATAGTATTAAACCTCTTATTTTAACTTTCTTTTTACTAACTGCATGATTAACTTATCAATTTTTGACTTTAATTCTAAGTTGGGTTCATGTGAGTGATACACCTCTTTGAGATGAGAAAACGTAGAATCATGATAATGTTTAATAAAGTTTTCAAAAACTTCTCTTTCAAAAACTCCATTCCTAATATCCATCATAAATTCTTTATCTTCTCCAGAGTATTTAATAACCGTTTCAAAGTCTTCAAATTTATTCTCTGCGTAATCTACAATTACCTTTAAGCATCTATAAGCGTGCTGAGCTTGTTTGGTGTCATATCCAAACTTATCAACTAAATGTTGAGTTCCTTCTGTTCCTTTATGTAAAAGACTCATTTTGTTCTTGTGCATTCCGCCGCAAGCATTATATAAATACGGCAGATTCATTCGAAAAATATCCTCCCTCATTGAATAGATTTCTTCAATTTCAGGGTTGTTCGCTACTTCGATTTCTGTCGAGGCCAATACCTCAAGGAAGTTGATATTTGATTTAAAAAGCAACTTTGACAGCTTTCTGATATCATGAATATCGTTATCTTCCGAATCAGTAATTACTGATTTTGAATATTCTTTTCCCATATATAAGTCTTCAAAAGTTGGAGCGACAAATACTTTATAATCCTTATCAGATTCTTCTGTTGCTAAATTATAATTATGACTCCCCACCAACGCTTTTAAGACAATTTCTCTATCTGTAGTCATATATCTATCTCCTTTGTTGAATTTTATTCAGAACTATAGTACAATAAAAGGGCTATATTAATTCCCACAACACTATGTTTTCATCTTTTCTGCGGCACTTTAAATAAGTGCCGTCTTTTTATTGATAAGTCTATTATAACATTATTAATTAGTTTAGTCAATTTCTATTTTTCTTTTTCGATTTTTTAGACATTCTCTTCCGAGCTTTCTCTTTCTTCTTATTGCGCTTCGGGTTTGTTTTACTAATAGAAGGTGTTTTAATTGACTTTACTTTTGCAAAAACCTCTTGGAGTGCTTGATTCACTTCCTCTGGTGTCATCCGTTCTTCATTTGCAACCTCGTAGACAATCTCATCTATGGATTTATTTAATACTTCATCAATAACTTCTTCATCTGACAATAACTTATTAATATCCTTATATAAATCGTTCATGTTATTTATCCTCTCCAATCCTTTTAATCATATTTTCAATTTCTTCATCACTAAAATGTTGTGTTAAAATACTGCGAAGAATATTATTCTGCTCTAAAATCAATTCGTGTTCTTTAATTATCTGTAGCGAAGCCCTTGCTAATTTATCAACCTTAACCTCTCTGTCCTCAGATGCTTTAAGGATGTTCATATACTTTTTTTCATAAAAATGAACTCTGATCTCTGAGAACGCTCCTATGAACACCACTAAAGCTGACGCACAAATTAAAATTGTTACAGGTGATGGCATATTATTATCTCCTTTTTAAAAAATAGAGAGTGAAATTTCACTCTCTATTTTTTATTTATTTTCCTGTAGAACCCCAACCACCAATTCCACGTGTGCTAGGTTTTTTAATTAACTCTTCATATGAAATATGTTCATCTTCTGCATCAGACTGTTTTAAGACAACAGCTTGAGCAATTGCTTTAGAGTACGGTACAAAATATGTATTTGTTTTTTTATCATGGAAAAGTTCGTCCACTTCACTTGAGATAACTACATCCCCGATCAATGGGACTACTTGCAAAATAACTTCTCCTATATATGTCGCATCAATCAGTCCGCTTACATTAACCATTCCAATCGATCCGATTGATGAGCGTTCGTGTTTTAGGGATAACACATCTTCAAGATTTAGGTATGAGGCAAATCCCAAAGGGATTTTAGCTAATGTTAATTGTGGGATATGTAATTCGTAAATCTCTTTACCTTCACGAACAATTGGTTCTAATCTTGCATAGCAATCCCTACCACCATTTTCTTTATCTTTCGTAGGAATTACCCCTCCCTTAACTGATGCGAAGTATGTAACCTTTTTATTTTTTTGCTTTCTTGATTTTAAGAATTTTTCTTTTGCTTTATATTTCAGCTTGTCGATCTCCCACATTTTTAACGTTTTTTCTTTTGTTGCATTCTTATCAAGTTTAATTTCAACTTTTACCTCAAGAGAGTTTAGATCGATAGAGAGGACTTTCGCCTCTGTCTTTTCTTTAATAACCCAAACAATTTCTCCTACATTATAATAGCGTCTTTTCCCTTTTTCCATGTTCATTCTCCTCATTAATGTATTTTATCATTATTAATTAGTTTAATAATCGTAATCGGAATCTCTCATATCTTCTACAACTGACATCAGGTATCCATTTCCGACTGCACTAAAGAAATCATGATTTGTTGTAGTAGTTGAAAGACCATTAATGACTATTGGATTTACATCATCCGCAGTATCAGGGAATAATGGAGACAATCCTAGATTCATCAAAGCTTTGTTCGCATTATATCTTAGAAATACTTTGACATCCTCAGTCCATCCAATTTTGTCATATAGGTATTCTGTGTATTTACATTCATTTTCGTAAAGGGTATATAATAAATTATATGCCCAAGATTTTAATTCTTCTTTTTCTTGATCAGACAATTTATTGAATCCTACTTTGAACTTATATCCAATGTAAGCTCCATGTGCTGATTCATCGCGAATGATTAGCTTGATTACCTCAGCCACATTAATTAATTTCCCTCTTCCCATATAATAAAGAGGTGTGTAAAATCCTGAGTAAAATAGGAATGATTCTAGAAAAACACTTGCAACTTTCTTTTGCAAAGGACTTCCATTATGATATACCTCTCTGATAATAGAAGCTTTCTTTTGTAGGTATTCATTGTTTTCTGCCCATTCAAAAATCTCACGAATTTCTTTTGGAGTATTTAAAGTGCTGAAAATAGAAGAGTAACTTTTTGCATGCTCAGATTCCATAAACGCTATATTGTTATAAACCGCTCTTTCATGTTGAGTGATCGCATCTTTTTTGATTGCGTCAATTCCGTCTTCTGATTGCAAAGTGTCTAATCCTGTTAATCCTCCAAACACTTTACCGACTAGCTCTTGTTCAATTTCAGAGAGCAAACTCCAATCTTTCTTGTCTTTTCCGACAGGCATACGATTTGCCAGCCAGAATTGACTAGCAAGTTGTTCATAAGTTTTCTTATCTAACATATCCTCAACAGCGTTCCAGTTAATTGGTTTGAGGACATTGATCGCCTTTTCATTATTCATCTTTAAAACACTTCCTCCTTAAATTGAGCAACTTTCACATTCATTAGCTCCGATCATATCTCCATCATCAGTGAATGTTCTAATGTAATAAACTGATTTGATACCTTTTTTCCACGCATAGTTTCTAAGAATACTTAAATCACGAGTAGTTTTCTTAGTAGGGTAATCGCTATCAGCTTTCCATTCATACATGCCTTCTGGAAGCTCTTCTCTAAAGAACAGAGTCATGCTCATGCCCTGATCAACATGTTTTTGTGCTACTGCATATGTATCAATAATCTTGCGTTGATCAATGTCATAGGCTGTTTTATAATAAGGAATCGTGTCATCAGAAAGATATGGAACTGGATAATATACTTTACCTCGTTTGCCTTCGGTTCTCTCCTCAATCCGCTGAGTAATTGGGTGAATTGAGGCTGTTGCTTCATTAATGTATGAAATAGAGCCTGTTGGTGCAGTTGCCAATCTATATGCATTATAAAGTCCATATCTCATAACATTTTCTTTAAGTCTTTTCCAGTCTTGATGTTTAGGAATAAAGATTCCCTCAAATAGTTTTTTAACTTTTTCATGCTTAAATTCGCAATCAGGAGCGCTTAAGTACATATCAAAATAAGTTCCATCTGCATATTTTGATTTTTCAAATTCAAAAAATGTCTCTCCTCTTTC
>DASQMK010000398.1:0-7037 GCA_035645575.1 Metabacillus sp. | reverse complement strand
GGCTACACCACCGAAACCAACAACAGCTGCCGTATTACCTAGAGCAATTAAAGCTCCTAGAGTTCCCTCCGATACAGCACTCCAAAATGATTTAAAATAATGACGATTTAATAAATACGTGGCAATAACGCCACCTAATAAAGCGATAATGAGAGCAGATTGCTGTAAAAAGTCATGAAAAGCAAATGAAATAATTAAGACAACTAGTAATGGAATTAGCCCAAATAGCGGGTTAGGCAATTCCTTGTTCTCATTAACTGGATCATTCTCCCTTGCCACAAATTTCTCACCATTTGCTACCGCTTTTGTGATCATTCTTCGTAACCACCAATAGCCGAAAACAATCATAAACACAGCAACAATTAAACTCACTTCCCAGCCTGCGTATGGAGATGTTCCAAGATATTCAATCGGTATCCAGTTCTGAATTTCTGGTGAACCTGCTGATGTCATTGTGAATGTAACAGACCCAAAGGCAAGGGCAGCCGGGATAAACCGACGTGGCAAGTTTGCTTCTCTAAACAAACTAACTGCCATCGGATAGACAGAAAAGGCCACAACGAATAAGCTAACACCACCGTATGTTAATACTGCACAAGCGATAACAATCGCTAGAACAGCTCTTTTCATCCCTATCTTACTAACAATCCATTTTGAGACACTATCCGCTGCACCACTATCTTCCATGACCTTTCCGAAAATCGCACCTAACAGGAACATAAGATACCATGAAGCAATAAAACCAGAAAATCCTGTCATGTAATTACCTACAAAGTTCGCTTCACCTTCTCCAACTAATTGTGGAAATAAAGGAAGTCCACTTAATATGGCAACAAATAAAGCACATAATGGACCTGCTACTAATAAATTCATGCCCTTCATTGTTAAATAAATTAAAAGTGCTAAACCACCGACTAGCCCGATCATACTTAACATTTCATTTCCCCCTTTGTTTGACCAGAATAAAAATTATGAAGATGAAGGTATTTTGACATTCTCATAAACTAATAAACTAGGTTCAGTTGTTTGTATAATTAAATAAGGACACATTCCTAACAACCCATTCTCTAATCCAAGTTAACATGTTTCTCTTTTTGAATATAATTAGCTACTAAGGTTGGTATTCCAATTCCTAAATTTATTCAGTAACCGCTTTCGATTTTCTGTTCAGCACGTCTAGATATCTTATCACGAATATTTCCTTTACTCATGAAATTATTTCCTCCTTTCGTGCTGTCAATCGCTTAATTCTCTTTTCTTGTGTCCTATCAATAAAGTGCTGAACAAATCTTCTTCCCTCCTTTCACCTTTACACATATAAAAGCAAAAAGTATGCCAAAACAACCTATGTACTAAGACGGGATAATTGTTTATCACTAATTAGTCACATTCGCTTATTAAAACACTTATTTTCCTCTTAACCATTTAACCAATTTGTTCAAAGTCCAGGTGAATCATTCCACTTTTTCGGAAACTCAACCGTAACATTAGACTTGTCCATCTAATAGACGTATCTATATCTCAACAAAAAAACAACAGTCCATGTTTTTGGACTGCTTTCCAAATTTCTGGACTAATCATTTAGTCCATATTTTTGAATTTTCTCATACATACTCGATTTGCTAATTCCTAATTCTTTTGCTGCTTTTCTTTTGTCACCCGCATGTTTTTGTATTGTTCGTAGGAGTATGTTTTTTTCCATTTCATGTAACAACTCCTTTAATGAGCTTGCTTTCATATCTGAGTGATAAAGAGGTGGATTTTTTATATATTCAGGGATTGCCTCTAGTGTGATAACATCTGTTTTGGCTAGATGGATGGCTGCTTCAATAATATTTTCTAATTCTCGAATATTGCCTTGCCAATGATATTGATGGAATGTTTCCATTACGTCTTCATGAATCATAGAAATTCTTTTACCTGTTCTTAAGGAAACCTTTTTAATAAAAAAACGGACTAGTGTTTCTAAATCTTCCATCCGTTCCCTTAAAGGTGGGATCGACAATGGAATAACACTAATTCGATAATAGAGGTCACTTCTGAAGTCATTCGTTTTCATAAGTTCCTCTAGTGGTCTGTTTGTAGCAGTTATGACCCGCACATCTAAAGGAATTGTTCTTGTAGCCCCTATTGGTTCTACCTCTTTTTCTTGAAGGACACGCAGTAGTTTAACTTGCATATGAAGGCTCATATCACCAATTTCATCTAAAAAAATGGTTCCGCCATTTGCTTGTTGAAACTTTCCCTTCTTCCCGCCTTTTTTTGCCCCTGTAAAAGCACCATCTTCATACCCAAATAATTCGGACTCAAGCAATTGCTCAGGTATAGCCCCACAGTTTACTTTAACAAATGGTCCTTCACTTCGATGACTTAACAGATGAATGCTGTGTGCGAACAATTCCTTTCCAGTTCCACTTTCACCTCTAATTAGTACTGAGCTGTCTGTTGCAGCAATCGATTTGACTTTCTCCTTTAATTCAGCCATAATAGCAGAATTTGAATGAATATCATTTAAGGTGTATTTCGCTCCTGTAACATCCTGCTGGTCAATAAATGACTGAATGGAAGATAGATGATGACGAACATGAGAGTTCATCTCGCTCCATTCCTTTGTATCACGAAACATAACTGTTCCAAATGCACCAACTACTTTATCATCCGCAAAGATTGGAATACGGTTAGCAATCATATAGTTTCCACGAATATATTGGAGATCAGCTATTTCTTCTTCCCCGGTTTTCACAACAACATGCATTCGTGTATTTTCAATTACTTCTGTAACATGCTTTCCAATGATTTCCTCTTTTGTTACTTCACAAAATCTGCAGTAATTTTCATTCATATAAATAATCTTTCCGTCAGCATCAACAATAACGATCCAAACGTAAGCGTTTTCTATAACAGTCTCAAAAATCTCTTTCGCATATGGAAAACGATGATTTAACATAGTACCTTCCCCTAGTAAATGTTTTCTTTTATCGTATCACACTGTTTTTATAGATAGAGTCTAAATTTGCTTTTTAGAAAATAAAAAGGGTCTTAGACCCCGACGGCGTCGGAAGTCTGAGACCCTTTGTTGTTTAGCTGTGCATTCAGCTTTTTATCATATATAAGGGTTGTAAAGATCCCTACTATTAATAGACTAATGATAATCATGAAAAGCAGATTCATATTGTAGTAATCAACAACCATTCCTCCAAGGAGAGGACCAATCATTTTTCCTCCTGTGGCTGTGCTATTAACAAAGCCTTGATAAAAACCTTGTCTGCCTTCAGGTGCTAAATCATTTGCAATTGTTGGCACTGCCGGCCAAACTAACATTTCTCCGATCGTCAAAATGACCATCGCCACGAGAAAAGCAGTAAATTGCTCTGCATACGATGTAACCACAAACGAAATGATAAACACGATAAAGCCTAGAACCATTTGCTTTTTTAATGTTTTTGCAAAATGCTTTACAAATAGAGAAATAAGCGGTTGACCTAATACAATTAACACACCATTTATCGTCCAGAGTAAGCTGTATTGACTTAGGGAGATATTTAAAGTTTGAGTGTGTGACGATATGGTAGATGGCCACTGAACATAACCTACCCAACAGAGTAAATAACCTACACATAAAATGACTAAAGCCGCAAACTTATCACGATTTTTAATCGTTGGATCCTGGTCTAATATCGATGCTTGTTTTACAGTCGAACCATTGATATTTCGATACCCGAAGAATGCGAGCAAGAAAAAAACAGCGTAAAGGGCTGCGTTAGCAATAAATATATACTCAAACGAGATCGAAGCAACGATTCCTCCTAAGGAAGCCCCTGCTGCTACACCTACGTTTTGTGCAACATAAATAGCATTGAATGCTTTTCTACCACCTTCTGGCCAAACCGTTCCAGCTAATGCATATGTAGCAGGGAAAACAATACCAGACCCCAATCCGATAAAGATTAAGAGATACATATAGACAGGCCAATTATGATTAAACATAAGAGCCACTACTGAAACCAATGTAATCACAATTCCTAATAGGATGGATTTATATCCACCAATCTTATCAAATAATACCCCACCAATAAGATTCCCTACTACACTTGCTGCTGCATTTAACATGAGGACAATTCCAGCTACCGTCAAAGACTTACCAAGATGATCATGAATATAAATCGTATTTAACGGCCATAAAAAAGAAGCACCTGTTACATTGATCATCATTCCAATCACAAGCAACCAAAGAGAACGTGGCATAAATCCTCCTCCTTCACATATTTTTTCACGACGAATAGTCGTAAATATTCCTCAGAGAATTTTAGCCCCTTTTTTCTTGATTTGCAATGAAGAAATGTCCTATCTCCTAATGTTCTAATAGTGGGAAAATATTGATTTTTCTACTAATCCAAAAATCTATACATTAATACATCATTTACATATTTCCCCTCAATAAAAAATTCATTGATCAGTCTGCCTTGCTCAAGAAAACCACATTTTTGATAAAAACGTATTGCTCCTTTATTCGTTTCAAGTACACGTAGAGATAGTTTTTTAACCCCCTTTTCTTTAAAGATTTCTTCCGCACTTTTAAGCAATCGCTTTCCAATCCCCTTTCCTTGAAAGTGTAGGTCTACAGCAATATCTACTTCCAACACATGTTGATTTGTTTCTAATGGTGTTGGTGAATGGTAGCCAAGATAACCTGCTACTTTACCATTAACTAATGCAACAAGTTGACTTCCCTCCGGATTTCTTTGCTTATACTCACTTACTGAACTCCACTTAATTACTGCAGGTGTTGTCATGGTATTCCATATTCGGTTATCTAACGCTAATAATTGTTCAAAATCTCTTTCTTTTGAAAATCTTACTTCGATTGTCATTCCCTTACCCTCCTATCCATTTCCAACTATAGCATATCAACTTCTGTTGATTTTCTATAGCAAAAATTGACCCTCAGTAAGGAAGGTCAATTTATAAATATCTTAGATCCTATAACTCTCTTCTTAGAGCAGATAAAACATTTATATTCGTTGCTTTTACAGCTGGACGCACCCCAGAAATCATAGCTACACCTAGACTAATAGCAACTGAAATAATGACAAGACTCACAGGGATATATGAGAATACAAAATCTATTTTTCTACCTTCTCCTCCGGTAGCAGATTGTAAAATAATCGGGAGTAGCATATTGGCAGCAAAGCTTATTCCATATGAAATCACAACACCAATAATGGCTCCAATTACGCCAATATATGCACTTTCCATCAAAAATAATCGACGAATGATCCCTGGTTGGGCTCCAAGTGCTTTCATAATCCCTATTTCCTGTGTTCTCTCTGTTACTGCCATTGTCATCGTATTGAAAATTCCTATGGAAGCAATAATAACCGCAATAGTTCCTACAAAAATCAAGCCTGCTTTAAAGAAATTAAAAAATAGATTGATGCTATCTAATTCTTCTGTGATGGAATAGACCAAATAGCCATTATCCTTTAAATCGTTTGTCACTTGGTTAACTGTCTCTAAGCTTTTTGCATAAACCAATACTTCACTATAAGGAATGTCTTTCGATGGAACATCATCAGATGACATGACAAATGAAAGAATCTCTTCTCGAAGTTCATCACTAATATAGATGCTTTGATCCTGTAAATAATCTCGTGTTGGTGCCTGCCCAACACCGGTTATTTTAAACGTAAAAGATTTTTTCTCTTCCTTACCCTCATCTTCTTTCAAAATGGTCATTGTTAATTCTTTTCCTATGAGCTCCCCTTCATATCCCGAGGGCTCAATAATTTCATCTGTTGAGGATTCGATCTGCTTTTGATATTCTTCCCTTTCCTCGGTTGTTAACAACGTCTTTGCAAAATGGTATCCAACAATTATCTCGTTTTTAGCCTGAGGGACTTCTCCTTTTTCTAATACTAAATTTGCTTTTAGTTCCTCTTCCATATTTGTGACCGTTGGTCGAACTTCACCCGTACGGTCATCTAATGTCACCTCTACTGGAAGATCAATTGAATTTCGATGTACAACTGCTGATACATTTTCTACATTTCTCAGTTCATCTAAATGTGATTGATCAATTAGCTCAGGTTCACTTGTGTCATTAGGTACTTTTCCTGATACAGAGACTTCTGTAATAATTTGTTGAGATTTTATTTCTTCTGTGATGCTTTTTTGAACCCCAAATCCTACTGAAGCAAGAACAATTAAAAAGGCACAAGCCATCGTTGTTGCTAAAATCGTCATAAAAACTCGCAGGCGATTTTTCTTCATATTCTTAAACATAAAGGCTATCTGATCTTTAAACTTCAACAATAGTACCTCCCCGCGTTAAAACTCCATCTTGTAAATGGAAACGATGATCACTTATTTTTGCAACCTCATCATCGTGAGTAATAATGAAGAATGTAATCCCTTGTTCTTTATTTAACTGCCTAATTAAATCTAAAATTTCTAATTCCGTTTCAGTATCAAGACTTCCTGTTGGTTCGTCCGCGAGGATAATACTTGGTTTTGTAATCAAAGCTCGAGAGATACTAACTCTTTGTTGCTGTCCACCTGATAATTCATTAGGATAATGGTTAGCGTGATCCTGCAACCCAACATTTTGTAATAAATCCATCACTTGTTTTTTTCGCTCTGCTGAATCAACTCCTTTTAATGTAAGAGGCAATTCAACATTTTCAAACGTTGTCAAGCTAGGAATTAACTGAAAGCTCTGAAAAATAAACCCAAAATGATCGAGTCGAAATTTTGCCCATTGTTTTTCACTAAACTTTGTTACATTCGTATCGCGGATCATAATATCTCCCGCTGAAGGGGAGATATAGCCAGATATTAAATTTAATAAGGTTGATTTCCCTGAACCACTTCTTCCTACAATCGAAGCGATTTCTCCTTTATTTATTTTCAATGATACATTTTTAAGTACAAGAATTTCACTTTCATTTCCTTTCTTTCCGACCTTGAAGGAATGGCTTAAGTCTAGAACCTCAATCATGCTTCTCTTCTCCTTTTATGTTGTTTATTTTCTTTTTTTA
>DASQMK010000397.1:0-3071 GCA_035645575.1 Metabacillus sp. | reverse complement strand
GCACCTGCACCCGCTAACTCTTTATTGATAAACGTACCACCCGGCATTCCGCGACGGCGTCCACCACCTGTTTGTATATAATAGACATTTCCTAATTGACCTGATTGAACAAGCTCTTTTACCGCTTGCATATTAGGATCATATCTTGGTTGAAAGCCTATTGTAAGCATGCGATCAGAGCTTTTAGACGCTTCTACCATCTCAATTGCTTGCTGTAATGTAACAGCCATCGGTTTTTCAACTAGCACATGCTTGCCTGCAGTTAGTGAATCCACTGTTGTTTGGTGATGGGCAACATTTGGAGTACAAATACTTACTCCATCTAAATCTAAATTGAGAAGTTCCCTGTGATCATCAAATGCTTTTGCATCTATAAGTTCAAGTTTATCAATGAATTCTTTTGCTTTACCGGGAATCACATCAGCAACAGCTACGATTTTCACCTCAGGCATTTTCTTATAAGCTCTGGCATGAGCTGCTGCAATCCCACCACTACCAATGATTCCAATTTGAATCACTTGTGTCATAACGATCCCTCCTTCTTAACCGAATAAGGATGATAGCCGGCATTTTCATAGATTTTTTCTGTTAATCTCACAACCTCTTTGGCAAAGCTTCCAGGCACCATTACCTCATGCTCACCTACAATCGAGCTGATAAAGCTTTTATCTGAGTTTGTTGTTTGTTCAGGCAATACTGGAATGATTGGTTCTTTACCTAATTTTTGAACCGTTATTTTTCCATTATCAAAAAAGATCGCTCCTTGATCTCCACAAAATACATAGGTTTCATGCCAGCAAGGAGCATTCCCAATAATGGTTAGTCCTGCAACAACATTGTTTTCAAATCTAATCGTAGAAACTGAGTCCAGCTCAACTGGACTCTCATGTGTTTCAATGGTTGACTTTACTTCTAGTGGTTTTAATCCCGTTGTCCATAAAAGGACATCAATGATGTGGCTACCAGAATCCATCAGCATCCCGCCCCCAGATAAAGCAGGCTCCTGTCTCCACGTATCTTTAGAAAGATGGCCCCACTCCTGATAAAGAGAGGCTGATACAGATGATAGCTTACCAATGATCCCTTCTGAGATGGCATTTCGTATATATAAGAATGGTGGCTCGAAATGCCTATGATAAGATACTTGAAGAATTTTTCCTTTTTCTTTGGCTAACTCAATTAAAAGAGCGGATTCCTCCACAGAACAAGCCATTGGCTTTTCAACTAACACAAGACATTGATGCTCTAAGGCATCAACGACATGCTGTTTATGAAGTGTATGCGGAGAGCAAATCACAACAGCATCTAAAACAACTTCCTCTAACATTTCTTCATGGTCAGAATACTGATCAACCCCTGTTAGATGAAACGTTGTACGAAAGCGTTCTCTATTATGAGTACTAGGATCAGCTATTGCCGAAATTTCTATACTTTTTTCGTCCAGCATTTGTTTTGCATGCAAATGCGCAATGCCACCTGTGCCGATAAAACCTAGTTTAAGTTTTTTCATGTTATCCTCCTTTTCTTACGAGTTAGACATGAGGGCAGCTTTTTCATCAAAATAAACTGCTTTACCTGTTTTAGCAGATTCATAGATGGCTTCCAAAATTTGCGTTACCACATATGCCTCCTCAGGCTTTACAACTGGTTCTGTATCATAAAGAATATTATCAATCCACATTCTCGCTTCTAAATCTGCATCTGATTCTACATTGCCATCGTAAAATGCGACTCCACCAGGTCCTAGGTCAACATTTGTCGTATAAAGCTTCCCAAAGTTTTCGCCATTAATTCTTAATCCATCCTTCATATCAGCTCCGCCTTCAGTTCCACTTAGTGAACATTTAGCTTCATCTACATCCAAGGTGTTTAATGCCCAACTAGCTTCTAGCACAATTGTTGCTCCATTTTCCATTGTGATAAAACCAAAAGCAGAGTCTTCAACTGTAAATTTCTCAGGATCCCAAGGTTCCCAAGCATTTGCTGCATTTCTTTTTTGACTTAGCTTATGGAAAGTTTTTCCCATAACTGATTTTGGATTGTAATTATTCATCATCCATAATGTTAAATCAAGTGCATGTGTACCAATATCAATGAGCGGTCCTCCACCTTGTTTTTCTTCATCAAGAAAAACTCCCCATGTAGGAACAGCACGACGGCGGATGGCATGTGCTTTTGCATAATAAATTTCACCGAGATCTCCACGCTCACATAACTTATGTAAATACTGACTATCAGGACGGAAGCGATTATTATACCCGATCGTAAGCTTTTTACCTGAGCGATTTGCCGCTTCTATCATGGCCTTAGCCTCTTGAGACGTCTTTGCCATTGGTTTTTCACACATGACATGCTTTCCTGCGTCTAAAGCAGCTATTGAGATTTCTGCATGAGAGTCATTTGGTGTTAGAACATGTATAACTTCAATTGTTTCATCCTCTAATAACTCTTTATAATTCTCATATACTTTTGCATTCTTTGTACCATATTCTTGCGCTGCTTTTACAGCTCGCTCTACAACTACATCACAAAATGCCACAAGCTCAACTGTATCTAATTTTTTCAAGCTTGGCATATGCTTTCCATTTGCAATTCCACCACAACCAATAATCGCTACTCTTACTGTTTTTGACATCTGATACTCCCCCCTAAAAACATTATTTAAAATAGATAGAAAGATGTTCTTTTGCCTTAATAATCCCTTCGCGTTCTGCTTCAATAGATCCCCAATATCGGTGATCCTCCAGCTCAATACTAACTGGACCTTGGTATCCAATTTTCTCTAACCGAACCGCAACTTTTGCCCAATTAACTTCTCCTTGACCTGGTATCGTATAGCGCCAGGAACCTTCAGAGAAATCATACTTTGCACCAAATGTTGCTGGTAGAATGCCATATTCATATAAATCCTCATGAAGAATTTCCGTATCTTTCCCATGACAGTAATTCACTCGATCACCAAACTCAGTTAGTACTCGCAAATGGTCAATACCAAGCCTTACTAAATGAGAAGGGTCGTAATTTAACCCGAAATGTTTCGAAGGAATTTCATTAAACATGGCTCTTAGCAT
>DASQMK010000396.1:0-12064 GCA_035645575.1 Metabacillus sp. | reverse complement strand
AGTGGTAATCTCCATTGAAGGTAAATTCCAAGGGGGGGGAATCGGTGAGGTATCTGGTGCAAAAATAGCTGGAGCACTTGAGATGGTACTAGAAGATTGTCAATCTGGTCATCACGCAATTCCAATTCTCTTGTATGATACAGGTGGTGTTCGCTTACAAGAGGCGAATTACGGATTATTAGCCATTGCTGAAATTTGTTCTGCGATTGTCGCACTTCGAAAATATGTACCTGTAGTGGGAGTTATTCCAGGCAAGATTGGGGCATTTGGAGGAATGTCGATTACAGCTGGATTATGCAGTTCAATAATTATGACAAAAGAAGGACGATTAGGTCTAAATGGTCCCGAGGTAATTGAGCAGGAAGCAGGTATTCGTGAATTCGATTCAAAGGACCGGAAACTTATCTGGAGGACAATCGGTGGTGAGCAACGGACAGAAACTGGCTTTGCAGACCACTTAATAGAGGATGATCTTGATTCTTTAAGAGAAGTTATTTTATCACTTATAGATCGTGGCACTTCTTCTCCTAGAGCAGAAAAAATAAACACATACGAAGCATTTTTAGCGAAGATTGATCCAGAGATTCGTTTATCAGCGTTAGTCGCTCGTCATAAATGGAAAATACAATATTCACATGATCAGGTAATAAAAAAGTATAGCTTACAAAAAAACGAGTCAATGAGCAGAGGACGTATCTGGTTTGATTTATTACGTGAAGATGCAACCAACATCAGTAACCTATCTTCTCTTTGTGTTGCGGATCATGAACTGGACGGGAAAAAAGCCCGTTTTATATCAGTTGTTCCAGATCCTGAAAACAAATTTTCTAGGGCGCGCAACGGTGAATTAGGTTTGCAAGAAGGATGGGCAATTGCCAAGCATGTTTGGGAGGCTATTTTAGAAGACCGTGAAGTGGAAAAACGTGCCATTATTGCCATTGTTGATGTACCAAGCCAAGCCTACGGTTATCATGAAGAATTACTTGGTATTCATCAAGCATGTGCAGCCGCTGTAAATGCTTATGCATCTGCACGGTTCTTTGGACATCCAGTTATCTCATTTATTCCCGGGAATGCAATATCTGGTGCATTTTTAGCCCACGGAATGCAAGCAAATCGCCTAATCGCTCTAAACGACCAACATGTTAATGTTCATGTTATGTCGAAGAAATCAGCAGCAAGGATTACGCAAAGAAGTATTGAGGAATTAGAAAGAGCTGCAAAAAAAGTGACCGCAATGGCTTACGATATTGAATCATTTGAAAAGCTAGGTGCTCTCTTTTCGTTAATAGATGGAGTAAATGCTGACAATCCAACTGATAAAGATAAAGAATGTATATATGAAGAAATAAAAAAAGCAGTGATGGATGTTGAGAGTAGTGGGATAACAGATTTACGTAATCGTCTTACATCTGTGAATGCATTAAATGGCGGGAGAACTGCATCAATAGCAGTAAGAAAGAAGTTGAATGAACAGTGGAGGATGTAAGACCACATGACTTATTAAGGATAAACGATAACTCCGATTTGATCTCGTACACACCTGTTCCTGAATGGGTTGAGCAATCACTTGATAAAGCGTCATATGTAGTTGTTAGGAGGGTAACATCAAAAGAAGGTCTAATTGCCGTAGGAGTCCGTGGCTCCGTTAGAAGTGAAAGATTTGCCGCTTTTTTACCTATTGAAAACATTATCGAAAGAATAACACCTGAACAACTTGCAAAGAAGAGAAAATGGGAAGGGCAAACTTCGGAACTATTTTTTGCTCTTGGCACAATCAGTGAAGTAATGAATCATTATGGTTTATCATGGGGGCCTGTTGGAAGTGTAGGTTTTGAACTAGCTAGTGGAGTGTCAACAGTTACCAAACAGAGTGACATTGATTTAATCATTCGTGATCATGAAGGACTTAATCAAAGTCTAGCTCAAGCTTTACTAGATTTATTTACTACTTTACCATTTCGAGTAGATGCACAAGTAGAGATGGAAGAGGGAGCGTTTTCCTTATCAGAATTTGCTTTTCCTACTGGACAACACATCTTACTAAGAACTATGAACGGACCATTGTTGAAGAAGATTTAACTTTTAGCCATGTTTTACGTGGGCATTATATTTAGTAGAAAGCAATTATTTAATAGTAGAAGAAAGACTACGGAGGGGTATTAACGAACTTTCGAATTTTTAATCGAAGAAAATCCAAAAAAGGGTGTCTCGATATCGGTGGGGACACCCCTTTTTCTTGGAAATCCAAGTATTCTTATAAATTTAGAATTTATAACTCTACCGTGGTGTATAGTCCTCTTGTATAAAGGACTGTCATATGCTTTACTAGGTGATCAATTTCTTTTTCATCATCACTATGTATTAACTCCCACATAAACATCTCATTCGTATAAAACCAAGAACGAGCAACAATTGAAGGGAGAAGTTCTTGATTAGCAAGAGCTAGAGACTGAGCATAGATTATATCATTTGTAATACTGACGATAAATCGGTCTCGAATACTTTGCCATTTCTTTTCAATAATTTCGGAAACACCAATCGCTTCTTTAATAATTTTCATTAATTTTCTATTTTTAAGTCCTAAAGAAAGAAAAAGCTTTACTTGATGAGCAATAAGTTGTTCTGCTTCTTTTTGTGAAGAAGGAGTAAATGGTAGAGAAGCAACTTGATAGAATTCCTCCATCGTCTCGTGAATCATCTCGACAAGAAATTCCTCTTTATTTTTAAAATAGACGTATGCAGTACCGTATCCTGTTTCTGCCACTTTTATGATCTGCTGAATGGTTGTTTTCTGAAAGCCATTTTCAAAAAACACTTCCTCTGCTGCTTTAAGCAACTTTCTTTTTGTTTCCATCGCTTGTTTTTGGCGCTTTGTTGTCAGTTTACATCACCTTCTTAATTGAACTAATCTTAACCATAAAATAGCATAAACTCTATCGAAATGAAAGGGTTAACTGTACAATTTACCGATATTTCGAACAAATTGACATTAAGTCATTGACACTATGTCAACGGACAAATATAATGTATTTAATAATTCAGAATTTTTAAATGAGGTGAAGAGATGCCAGGAGATAAGATGGTAAATACAATTGAATTTGCTAAAAGTAAAGATACTGTGGATCCATTAGCTCAATACAGAAATGAATTTTATATCGGTGATAAGATTTACTTAGATGGGAATTCGCTTGGTCTTTTATCAAAGCGAGCAGAACAATCGCTAATGAACGTTTTCCATTCATGGAAGGAATATGGAATTGATGGTTGGATGAAAGGAGATCATCCGTGGTTTAATCTATCACAACTGTTAGGAAAGCAACTAGCACCTTTGGTAGGAGCAGATGAAAGCGAAGTGATCGTAACAGGTTCAACAACAGTGAACATCCATCAACTTATTTCGTCATTCTATGAACCTACCTCAACTTGCCACAAAATATTAGCAGATGATGCGACATTTCCATCAGATATATACGCTTTAAAAAGTCAAATTCAATTAAAGGGCTATGATCCCAAAGAAGCACTTATTCAGGTAGAAAGCAAAGCTGGCATACTATACGAAGATGAAATCATCGAGAAGATGACGGAGGACATTTCGCTAATCTTTTTACCAAGTGTACTTTATCGAAGTGGTCAAATTTTAGATATGGAACGGTTAACAAAGGAAGCACATAATCGTGGTATACAAATTGGATTTGACTTATGTCATTCAATTGGTGCATTACCTCACGACTTACATAAATGGGATGTAGACTTTGCCGTATGGTGCAATTATAAGCATATTAATGGTGGACCAGGGGCTGTCGCTGGATTGTATGTAAACCAAAAGCATTTTGGAAAAACACCAGGAATTGCAGGGTGGTTTAGCTCAAGAAAAGAAGTCCAGTTTGATATGAGCCACGAGCTTGAAGCAGCTAATGATGCAGGGGCATATGAAATTGGAACACCACATGTTTTAAGTATGGCTCCATTAATCGGCGCATTAGAAATGTTCAATGAAGTTGGAATTAATAACATCCGTAAGAAATCGCTAGAATTGACGAATTACTTTTTAGAATTAATTGATCTTGAGTTAAACCAATACCAATTTAAAATTGTAAGTCCACTAGAAAAGGAAAAGCGAGGAGCCCATATTTTACTAGAACATCATCAAGCAGCAAGTATTTGTAAAGCATTGAAAAGTCATGGAATTATCCCGGATTTTAGAGCACCAAATTTTATCAGATTAGGGCCTGTGGCTCTTTATAATTCATATTACGATATTTGGAAGACAGTTTATGTATTAAAGAAGATTATGGAAGAGGAGCAGTACAAAAATTTTGATAATAAAAGAGAAATTATTGCGTAATGAGGTGACATAATGGTCTCTAAAAAGTGGATTGATATTTCTCAACCCCTTAAAGAAGATATGGCTCATTGGCCGGGTGATACTCCTTTTTCTTATGAGGTTGTCTTTTCTAAAAGTCAAACAGGATCAGTTAATATTGGGAAAATAACAACGAGTTTACATACTGGCACTCATATTGATGCCCCTTTTCACTTTCTGGATAACGGAACTCGTATAACAGAATTAGATATTAATATTTTTATTGGACCATGTCTTGTGTTAGATGTTTCTCAATATGAACAAATAGATGTCGAGGTGTTAAAGAAATTTAATATAAAAGGATCGGAACGAATTTTGTTAAGAACATCTGCTAGAAATGATCTAACGATTTTCCCGGAAAAAATTCCTCTTTTAACAGTAGAAGCGATTGATTATTTGAAAAGTCAGGACATTCAACTAATTGGAATTGACCTTCCTTCAGTTGATCAAATCGACAGTAAGGATCTACCTATCCATCATCGGATTTATCAGCATGGTATGTATATTCTTGAAAATGTTGTGCTTGATCATATTCAACCAGGAAAGTACGAATTATCTGCACTTCCACTTCCAATTGAACATGCAGATGGAAGTCTAGTAAGAGCAGCTGTAAGACCACTATAGTTTAAGAAGGATAAGAAATGGAGTGAGAGCATGAAAAGACCAACTGATCATGAAAAAAATATTGAAACAAATTTCAGACAAAAAATGACATACGGAGAATACTTGCAGCTTGATACGCTTCTGTCTAGTCAAAAGAGACTTTCAGATCATCATGATGAAATGCTGTTTATCGTGATTCACCAAGTAAGTGAATTATGGATGAAATTAATTCTTCATGAACTAACAGCAGCAAAACAAGACATTTCAGATGGAAACTTACAAGTAAGTTTTAAAAAACTAGCACGTGTTTCTCAAATTCAATCACAAATTATTAAGGCATGGGATGTTTTATCAACACTAACACCATCAGAATATCTTGAATTCAGAGATAAGCTAGGGAATTCTTCAGGCTTTCAATCTTTTCAGTATCGACTAATTGAATTTGCACTTGGTAACAAAACAGATTATATCTTAAAGATTTATGAAAAAGATTCAAAGCTTTCTAAAGAGCTAAATGAGGCTTACCATGAACCAAGTTTGTATGATATTTCAATAAAAGCATTACAACGAGAAGGATTTAAAATCTCAGAGGATGTCCTAAATCGTGATGTTACCCAACCTTATCAACATGATCAAAGTGTTCAAGATGCCTGGACAACTGTTTATAAAAACACAGACAAGTACTGGAATTTATATCAACTAGCTGAAAAGCTTGTCGATATTGAAGACAGCTTACAACAATGGCGCTTCCGTCATATGAAAACAGTAGAAAGAATTATTGGATTCAAAATTGGAACAGGTGGTTCATCTGGTGTGAATTACTTAAAACAAGTTCTTGATCAAAGGTTCTTCCCAGAATTATGGGATTTACGTACAGAATTGTAAGTTACACAAAAAAGCCTTAAAAGAAAAGGTGAATAAGGTGGACAACACAGATATTCAACTGCTTCTTTCATTACAACAAGATGGAAGAAAAAGTATTAGTGAACTATCTAAGGAGCTCTCACTTAGTCGACCAAGTGTATCAGAACGTTTTACTAGGTTACTAGATAAAGGAATAATCGAAAAAATTGGGCAAGAGTAAATCTCTCTGCACTTGGACGTGATGTGATCCTTTTTATTCAAGTGAGCGATGTAAACATTACCTTCTTTAAGTTCGAGGAGATTGTAAAACAACATCCGGATATTATCGAATGTCATTGCTTAACTGGCCAAGTAAATTATTTGCTTAAAGCAGCAGTCAAGGATATGGCGCATTTAAGCCGTTTAATTAAGGAATTTACGACCTATGGCTATGGGAAAATCAATTCATCTATCGTCGTCAAAAAAGTTGTTAGGGAGAAAATAATCTATCCGATTTAGTAGATAAATGAAATAACACACAGAGAAAGCAGGTGATACAATATCACCTGCTTTCTCTGTGTGTTAGATTGTATAACAAATTCTGTTTGTTCATTCATTTTGAAGGAAACTGATGGAGAAAAAGTAAAAATTGAATATTATCAATAGCAAATTTGTTCACTTTGCTATATAGAGTTTGCCGTTATTTTCTTATCATTAAAGGAAGAAAAGCATAGCTGATTCAGAAAGGAGAAGAGGTATGATGAGGCTTTTAAAATTAACTTTTGGATGTTTCCTCACAAGTATAGGTGTCCTTTTATTAGAACAATTAGAAATTGTATCTGGGGGGACTGCTGGATTAGCGTTAAGTTTATCGTTAATCCTGAATATGCCGTTTTATCTTTTGTTTTTTCTCATTAATATTCCGTTCTACATCTTTTCTGTGATTAGAATGGGTTGGCGCTTTACTTTGTCAACAATAATAGCTGTTATGATGCTATCACTAATGAGCTTTTTAGGAACTTGGATTCCTGTGATAGATGTATTACCAATCGTAGGCACTTTTATAGGAAGTACTCTGATTGGAATTGGTTTAGCTGTCTTATTTATAAACGGTTCTTCTCTAGGAGGAGCTAATATTCTCGCTTTATATCTTAATAAAAAATTCGATTTTGACCCAGGAAAAGTGAATTTTATGTTTGATTTTTTAGTTGTGGTATCAGGCTTTTATTATCTAGGGTTTTTAAATAAGAATTTATTCCTTTTTAATTATCGCTATTTACTCAACAATTATTAGTTATTTTAAAAATCAAATTAAACAAAAAAACATATCAAGGGAGAGAAGGGAATTTCACAAACTTCAGACAAATTAAAAAGGATGGGATGAGGGGAAACCTGTCTCATTATAGATTGGCATATTTTAAGAATGGATAGCAAATCCATTTATTTAGGTGCATTTTGCCTATAACTGTTTCTTACTAGAAATACGCTAATGTCTGCTGTGAACGTTAAGAATATTCAAAATTTTATATTGAAGATTTAACCAAAATATTGTATTATAAACATACCGGTTCTGTATTGCGAAATGGAGTTTGATATTATAAAACTACTAGCTTGTTAAATCTACAGAATCAAAAAATGTAAGCGATAAACAAATACACATTTTATCAATTGGTGTTCCTTAAAAGGTGCGATCACAAAGTCTAGAATAATAATATTAGTCGTAATTTCTAGTAATGTAAATATGATATATAATTGTGTAAAATCGTTTATTTACCAATAAAGGAATGAGAAATGTGCCAATTATCCAATCAGTAGATCGAGCTTTACGAATTCTAGAACTTTTTGATGACCGCGAATACGAATTAAGCATTACAGAGATTAGTAAACGAATGAATCTCCATAAAAGTACAGTTCATTCATTGCTAAAAACATTACAGACCCATTCCTACATTAAACAAAATGAAGAGAATGGAAAGTATTCCTTAGGCCTTAAATTGTTTGAACGTGGGTATTATGTTATCGAAAATATGGACCTTCGTACTAATGCAAGAAAATATTTAGAATTATTATCTGCTCAAACAATGTATACTGTTCATTTAGTAATATTAGATGGTCAGGAAGGCGTATATATTGATAAAGTAGAAGGTCGTGGAGTGACTGTGCTTTATTCAAAAATTGGTCGTCGTGTTCCCATACATACAAGTGCAGTTGGAAAAGCTTTAGTGGCTTTTAAAGATGATAGTGAAATCGAGAATATCTTGACAAACTATCAATTTACTAGAAGTACAGAAAAAACGATCATGAATAAAGAAGAGTTTTTGAGTGAACTACAAAGCGTACGTCATAATGGATTTGCTGTTGACAATGAAGAGAACGAACCTGGGATCTTTTGTTTGGCTGTTCCAATCATGGATCATACAGAAAAGGTCATTGCAGCCATTAGTATGTCTTTGTCTGCTGCAAAGGCTACAGACGAAATCATAAATAAGTACAAAACTTTATTAAAAGAAACAGGTGAGCAAATATCCGTTTCTTTAGGGTATGGATATAAAAGGATATGATTAAATGGGCTTTAGCCTATTTTTATCAATATATTAAAACTGAGTTTTATAATATAAAACAGGAGGGTTTTCAATGAGAATAATCCGTTATAAGAAGAATGAAACCGCACTTCAATTAGCAGTAGTTAATAAGGAGAGTTTTGTTTTTGACTTACCATACCCTGATTTTATGTCTTTTGTTTACGAAGCAGAGAAACAAGGAAAGACAGCGTTAGTATTAGCTCAAGAGTTTACTGCTAATGAGCCAGTTGAAAGATATGAAAACATGATCCTTACAACACCACTTGATGCGCCAGAAGTATGGGCATCTGGAGTGACTTATGAAAAAAGTCGTGATGCTAGAAATTATGAAGCAACAGAAGGGAAACTGGATGCTACTACGTTTTATGATAAAGTTTATGATGCCGAGCGTCCGGAAATTTTCTTTAAATCAACAGCTGCACGTACAGTTGGTCCAGGCCAAGATGTTTATCTTCGTTCAGATTCAAATTGGCAAATCCCTGAGCCGGAATTAGGATTAGTTGTTAATCATGAAGGTAAAATTTTAGGCTATATAGCCGGGAATGATATGAGTTGCCGTGATATTGAAGGTGAAAATCCTCTTTATCTCCCACAAGCAAAAATTTGGAAAAATTCATGTTCAATTGTACCAGCAATTTTATTAGCGGATGCTGTCGATGATCCATATGAATTAACCATTACTTGCCGTATTTTCCGAAATGATGAAAAGGTGTTTGATAGAATGGCGGCTGTAAATCAATTAAAAAGAAAGCTCGATGAATTAGTTTCATATTTAGTTCTAGATAACGAAATCTTTGATGGCACAGTACTGTTAACTGGAACATGTGTCGTGCCTCCAAATGAATTCACATTGTCTGACGGGGATACAATTGAAATTGAAATTTCAGGAATTGGTATTCTTAAAAATTCAGTTAAACAACAAGTAAAAAAAGAAACTGTTTCATTCTAAGGTAAATTTATTCGTCACCTTAAGATTCAATAAATTAATGATGTAAAAGGGAGTGGATTTTAGTGAGTCAAGTTAAAACACAAGCAAGAACATTTTTAAATTATATTGATAATGAATGGAGACAATCTTCTGATCATGATGTGATTGCGAGCTATAATCCCGCAAATAAAGATGAGATTGTAGGTAATGTACAAAAATCATCAAAGGCTGATTTAGATGAAGCTGTAAACGCTGCACACAATGCCAAAAAAGGGTGGCGTAAGTTAGGTCAGGCAGCACGTGGACAATTGTTATATAAAGTAGCCGATATTCTAGAGGAAAACCTTGAGGATATCGCAGAAACCATGACTCGTGAAATGGGTAAGACATTACCAGAAGCAAAAGGTGAAACAGCAAGAGGAGTTGCTATTTTACGGTATTATGCAGGTGAAGGTATGCGTTCAGATGGAGATACAATTCCATCAACAGATCCTGAAGCACTTATGTTTACGAAAAGAACTCCTCTAGGTGTTGTCGGTGTTATTACACCATGGAACTTCCCGGTAGCTATTCCTGTTTGGAAAATTGCACCAGCGTTAGTGTATGGAAATACAGTTGTGTTTAAACCAGCTACAGAGGCGGCAGTAACTGCGGCTAAAGTTGTTGAATGCTTTACAAAAGCCGGTTTCCCAAAGGGTGTTCTTAATTTTATTACAGGTTCAGGGTCAGTTATCGGTCAAGGACTTATCGATCATCCACTTCTTAACGGTATTACGTTTACCGGTTCTGAAGGTGTTGGTAAAAATGTTGCAAGGTCCGCAACAGAAAGAGGTATTAAATACCAGCTTGAAATGGGAGGGAAAAACCCAGTAATCGTAGCAAAAGATGCCGATTTACATTTAGCTGTTGATGCTGTCTTAAGCGGCGGTTTGAAGTCTACTGGACAAAAATGTACGGCTACAAGTCGTGTTATTGTTGAGTCAGATATTTATGATGAATTTAAAGAACTATTACTAGAGAAAATTGATGAAATTACAATTGGTGATGGTTTGAAAGAGGGTATTTGGATGGGGCCTTGTGCAAGTGAGGACCAATTCAACACTGTGTGCAGCTATATTGAAAAAGGGAAGCAAGAAGGCGCATCCCTTATTTATGGTGGTGAAGTGTTAACTGGTGACGAATATCAAAATGGTTTTTATGTTCGCCCAGCAGTTTTTGAAAATGTAAATTCTAATATGAGAATTGCCCAAGAAGAAATTTTTGGACCAGTATTAGCATTATTTAAAGTAGATTCGTTAGATAAAGCCATTGATGTTGCAAATGATTCTAAATACGGATTAAGTGCATCAATCTTCACAAGAAATATTCGTTCATTATTAAGATTTATTGATGATATGGAGGCAGGTCTTGTTCGAATAAATGCTGAAAGTGCCGGTGTTGAGCTGCAAGCACCATTTGGAGGTATGAAGGCTTCAAGTACAGGCTCTCGTGAACAAGGTCAAGCCGCAAAAGAATTCTATACTTCAATTAAGACTGTTTTTGTAAAGGGGTCTTAAAGCTTATGTTTTAATCTATTAGTTGCTCCATTTATAGCCCCATATAAAATAATAACGCGACTATATTTTAATAGGTCCTTTTCTAAAGCCTCGGGTTGATTAATAATCCGAGGCTCTTTTTTCATGAGGTGAAAAAAGCAAGAGCAAAAGCTCTCACTAATTAGGACCAATAAATAAACCTAAGCTTTTGTTGAATTTCGATATTGGGAAGGTGTCATATCCATTATTTTTTTAAATGTTCTATGAAAATAAGGCATGCTTTCAAATCCACATTGATCAGCAATACTTGAAACATTTTCATCCGTTTTAAGTAATAATTGTTTTGCCATTAAGATTTTTTTCATTTTTATATATTCTGAAACATTTAAACCCGTCATTTGTTTGAATACACGACTTAGGTGGGCTGAGCTAACATTCCCGTATTCTGCAAGAAAAGAAAGAGTAATTTTCTCAGAAAAGTGTTCTTCTATATATTCCAAAATCATGTTTAACCACTTAGGAATTGCTTTTTGTGTAGTTGTATAAGATGAATGTTGATGTATGATTGAGCGATTTATGAGCAGCAATATTAACTGTAGTTGTATGAGTGCGGCTTGATTATAGCCTAATTTTTTATGAGTAAACTCATGATCAATATTTTCAATCATAGACTCTAGTTGTTTTTGCTGCTCGTTATTTAATGAATAACGATAATTATTCAAACGTGAGCTTTCATCAAATATATGTAAATAAGAAAATGTGTCTCTAGAACTTTGATTTGCCATTAATAGAGGGTTAAAAAAAATGGCCGTTGAAGTTATGGGACTCTCAGAGTTTGGGATGGAATAATGAATAGTATTTGCAGGGATGACAAAAATATCTCCCTTCTCCATATCTATGAAACTGTAATCGATGAAAAAGGTGCCTTTTCCCCCGTAAACATAAACGATTTCATACCAATCATGAAAGTGATTCGGTAACTCACTTTTAGGGGTTTTTGTTTGACGATATACAAATTTAAATGGAAAAAAGTTTTCTGAATGGAAATTTTTCTTTAAAGGCTTCATCCTTCTATGCTCCTTCAACCGATACTGTTATTTCTTATAACATATCAAAATAGGGTATAAATTAGCAATATACGCAATTTATATTTCTAAAAATGATGTATATAATTTAATTAAAGCGTTTCCATTAATCGGATTAATGA
>DASQMK010000395.1:0-6019 GCA_035645575.1 Metabacillus sp. | reverse complement strand
GATAACTACTTCGACATCCAGCTCCAGCGCCTAGCCCCTCGAGGTCATAAGCTAATATAGAATTGAAGGCAAAGGACGCCTTCTATTCTAAATCATCTTATTTGCCCTAGGCTGACCAAGGCGCTTGCGCTTTTGTTCCTTAAGAATGAAATACCATCTCACGTGTATAGGTTTATGTTTAGAATAAGGGTTTTTGTAGCTCGTTAAGTTTAGCGATAATCGCAATCTGTCCAACGTGATATGCCTCATGGGTATATACATGATGAAATAGCCAGTTTACAGTTGGCTTAGAAGGTGGTACCCATCCATCAGAAAAAGTTGGTACAGTAACAACTTCATCTAAAATTGTTGGATCAAGTGATTGCAAAAGTTTATCAGTATGATTTCTAATATCAATATAACCTTTTAATATTTCAGAGGACTTGCTTTTTTCTGTGATCGTGAGTGTGGTATCACTTTTAAAACAAACAGTATTAACCCAGAAATCTTCGCTTTGAGCTATGTGAGCAATAATCCATGAAATTGATTTTGGATAAATATCTGATTTCTTGTTCCAAGAAACTTCATCAAGTTCTTTTAGATAAGGAATTAGTGTTTTGCGGAGATCATTACGAAATGGAAATAGCATGTGAATATCATCCTTTTAGCTCAATATGATGTGTCTATCATATAACAAGCTGTTAATATAAATGAGCTTCTTTTGAAAAATCAGTTCTTTAAAAAACCCTATTTAGGGCTAGGAAATTTATTTAAGAACTCTCTAATTTCCTCAATTGTTATGCCTATCTCTAGAGCAGATAGGATTAGTTCCTCCCACTCTTTATCTAGTGTTTCTTGAACTGATTTTTGATCCATAATTACTCCTTAAATATGTATTTAATATACTTATTTAAGGTAAATTATGGAATGTTTTTACATATATATCAATGATTTTCTTTCGACAAAAATTATTACATATTTCGAAAAATTTTTTAGAATTATAAAGCATCATCTTTAGCCAATCAGGCGCGAGCATTTATGAGTCTACGCCTTTTAATGTTGAAGAAAAACAATTTATAAATTTAAGAAAGGATCTAATTTTCCAGTTAGGACAATAAAAATTTCGATATTAGATCAATCAATAATAATTAACCCTAATAATGCGGAAAATTGAATGGCTTGGTAAGTTGAAACTTTACAACCTTTTAGGTCTGATAATGAAACAGTAAGTGTTTGGAAAGTAGAAGTGCTAATGTCTATACCTTTAAGTGATGTTCTTTCAAAGCTAGCACTATTTATATTGCATGATGTAAATTCGACCTTTTTAAATCTACAATCATAAAAATCAGAACTCTCTAACGAGGTATCTTGAAATATCACTTTTTCTAGTTTTGAATTCCCAAAACCGGATAAATTAAGTAAAGAATGATGAAAGTGGACATTGCCAAAGCTAGACTCTGTAAGATCGACACCTAGTAATTTACAGTTCACAAATTCAACTCTATGTATGGAGGAATGACCCATTTTGGCATTAGAAAAATCGCAGTTATCAAAAATGACATCTGTGATATCAATATTGGAAAAGTCGGTATTATGAAACTTGCAATTTTTTAAGATCATCTTATATAAACGTACTTTCGGTAATATTTCATTTTCAAAACTAGCATCATTTATTTGACATAGCTCTAATTCAGGGTCTTCCTCATAAAAAATATCATTAAAATTTCTTAAAGGTAAATCATTTTGTATTTTAGGTGATTCAATCTTCATATAATTTTCCTCTCTATCTAATATAAAACGTATTCGTATGTTACTATAGTGAATTTTTTACTAAATAATAAGTCTTTATTTTTATTGAGGATTATGTGCAATCCGATACTATTGAGTAATACTTTAAATTTTTTAACCAGAATAGTGAAATTAATGGTAAATTATAGATGTGAAATGAAACCTTTTTGGACTGAAAGGGGGATTTATAAGTGAAATCGGTAAAGGTTTATCATTATGATGCATTTAGCACTGAACCTAATAAAGGGAATCCAGCAGGTGTTGTTGTCGATGGAGAGGGTTTAACAGAGGAAGAAATGCAAGAAATTGCTTTGAAAGTCGGTTTTAATGAAACTGCTTTTCCGATTAAATCTGACATTGCTGATCTTAGGATCCGTTATTTTACTCCTGGTCATGAAATGAATCTATGTGGACATGCCACAATAGCGACTGTATATGCGTTAAGTAGGGCGGGATTTTTCGGTGATAAAATGGAATTTACAATTGAGACCAAAGCAGGTGTATTACCAATAAGGATGAAAAAAGATTCTGAAGGTGAACTATACATAACAATGAAACAGGCATCACCCCAATTTAAAGAATTTAATGGTTCAACCGAAGAATTGGCCAATTCAATCTGATTGTCAAAAGAAGAAATTGTTGAAAAATTACCAATTCTTTATGGTAGTACGGGAACTTGGACATTGTTAATTCCAATAGCTAAACTTGATTCATTTAAGAAAATGAAGCCTAATAATAAGTTATTTCCTGAAATATTAAAGGAAATGCCTAAAGCGTCTATTCATCCATTTTGTATGGAGACTTATGATTACAATGCTGATATGCATGCCAGACACTTCTCATCTCCTTATTCCGGCACAATTGAAGATGCAGTAACCGGGACTGCTTCAGGAGTAATGGGAGCATATTACGCTAAATATATAAAAACAACAATTGAAAAACCTTTACACCTAACAGTCGAGCAAGGTCAGGAAATTGGAAAAGACGGTTGGGTCATGGTACAGGTTTCTAAGACCCAAGACAATTATGATATTGAGATTACAGGGAATGCAGTATATGTAAAAGAGTTTGAAGTTACCTTGTAAAAAGCAGAATAACTTCATATTATGTCGTTTCTTTTTAATTAGTCAAAATAAGTTTGCCCAAATATACCGGTATTATTCGTTTTCATATGTAGCAGGTGAAAAGGTGGTTAAAACGTTCCTGCATCGGAGATAAATAAAATGAACCGTAACACCCCTTATAAACTGTGGAAAGGAACGGAGGTATTACTTTGGCGGTTGAGGCTCAAATGATTAAGTTTTGTGAGAATTGCAAGGAAGAAACACTTCATCATGCATATGAGGATGCTTTGGTTATTGACTATAGTTGTACCCAATGCAATGAAAAAACTGAGGTTATGAAATCCTTTTTTTAATGTAGCCATTTTTTGAGTTGAAAACTTTATAATTAGTGCACTTATGATTGAATTCCTCTTGAATGCTGAGTCAAGAGGAATTTAATTGTATAAATAAAATGTAAAAAGGTTCCTTTGTAACAAAGGACGTTTATTTAATAAGAGAAAAGGAAAAGGAACTGAATAAATAGTTTTTAACATTATTCTCTAGGTGTACCAGTCATTTTATCGGGAAATCTAAGGGTACCGAAACATTAAGATATATATTAAAGATATAGTAAGGAGAGAGGACGATGGAATCAATATGGTTAGAATATGCTTGGGCATTGTTAATTCTAATTGGGTTAGAAGGATTGTTATCAGCTGATAATGCTCTCGTTCTTGCAGTAATAGCCAAGCATTTACCAGAAGAACAGAAAAAAAGAGCGATCAATTACGGAATCATTATGGCTTTCGTATTCAGATTTGGGGCACTTTTCGCAATTTCTTTTATTGCAAACATCTGGCAAATACAGGCGGCTGGTGCCGCTTATCTTCTTTACCTCGGGTTAAAGCATGTTATTCAAGCAAAATTCGGGAAAGAAAATGAGGACATTCATAAGGATGATGAAAAGGAAGCTCGTGGAAAAGGATTCTGGCCTACAGTAGGAAAGATTGCTATAGCTGACCTCGCTTTTGCCATTGATTCGATACTAGCAGCGGTTGCTCTTGCCCTAGGTCTTCCAGATTCACCTCTAGGTAATTTTGGTGGTATGGATGGAGGGCAGTTTATTGTCGTTCTCCTTGGAGGAATTGCTGGTCTTGTCTTAATTAAGTTTGCAGCAACCTGGTTTGTACAGCTTCTTGTAAAACGTCCAGCATTAGAAACGACAGCATATGCAATTGTTGCATGGGTTGGTGTTAAACTGGCTATCATTACCCTTGCCCATGAGGATATTGGTGTCTTAGATCATCATTTTCCACATAGTACAGCTTGGACTCTGATCTTTTATGGAGTATTAGTTGGTATTGCCCTAGCAGGTTGGTTCGCACCTAGCAATAAGAAGTCATTACAAGAAAAAAGTTCTTAAAAGACAAATCTTATAAAAAGGTGAGTTAATTCCATGGAATTAACTCACCTTTTTGCATTTTCCATAAGAAAAAAATGGTAAAATTATATTCGGATTAATTTTTAAGATATTTTTTGGTTTTTAGACAGAGGAATAATATCTATAAAAGGTAGGTGAATACAATTAAAAAGGTTAAAAGTATCCTGTTTATGATTCTTGGATTCATATCGCTAATGCTTGGAATTGCGGGGACTGTGTTGCCTGTTCTGCCAGGTGGTCCTTTTTACTTATTCGCTGCTTTTTGCTTTGCGAAAAGCTCAAAGTCGGTAGAAAACTGGTTCAAGAGCACCTCATTGTATAAAAGATATGTTGTAGGATTTTTACAGAAAAAAGGCATGACACGAAAAGAAAAAATTCGCATCAATTTGATTGCTGATTTCTTCATCATCATTTCTATTTTTTATATAGATCTTCTTTTAGCGAAATTTCTGTTGATCCTACTCGCCCTCTACAAACACTATTACTTCATAAAGAAAATCAAGACAATTCACCAAGATCGTTCGAAACACAAAATTTCTTAAAAGATATTTTTGATAAAAAAGAGGGATACATAGGTGGTTATTGAAATAAATAGTTGTATTTTAAAACCAATTTTTGTGAATGAGGGTGTGAAATGATGGAAGCATTATCAAAACCAAAAGGGAAATTTGGGCAGAGCCTTCAAGTACGTTTAGTTTCTGATCTGGAAAAATCACAAAGATACTACCGAGATGTCCTTGGATGCAAGGTGGATAATTGGGGACACGCAGAACGGGACGGAATGACTATTATTCTTCAACAGGCAAGCTCTCAAGAAGATGTGCGACCAAATGCTTTATCGAAAAAACGTCAAGATTATCCAACCGATTGGGAAGGACCCAAATTCGGGTGGGATACATATATTCACGTTAGTTGGGATGATTTTGACCTTCTTGTTGAAGAGATTCGTGGAAATGGCGGGTTTATTGCAGTAGAGCCTTATACTGATACTCATGGTATATGGGAATTTAAGAATACATGTATAAAAGATCCAGATGGATATAGCATTGTATTAGGTTCAATGCGTGAATTTTAACAAAGGAGATCTACTACTAATTGTCAAAATGGTGAAGTTTACTACGCTTAATCATTCTATTTTGCAGGATTAGAAATAAGTGCTGTACAAGTTGCATTGTAATACGTTTATGTGAAATTCATGTGATACAAGGGAGGGGATTGTGTGAATGAAATGGATTGGTGAATCCAACAAAATAGAAGATTATTTACTCGAATTAGATGAAGTTGATTTTTCACATCAAATAATTGAAACAAAAATCGAGGAACTCTTTAACCCAACCCAATCAGATATTGAAAAGGCAAAAATTGCATTTGAATTTGTGCGGGATGAAATATCACATTCTTGGGATATTAAAGGGACAAGAGTAACATGTAAAGCATCAGATGTATTGAAGTATAAAGAAGGAATTTGTTATGCCAAATCAAACTTATTGGCGGGGCTATTGCGTTCACAAGGGATTCCAACAGGTTTTTGTTACCAGCGTTTAATGTTGTTTGATACTCCTGAGCAGGGGTATTCACTTCATGCTCTAAATGCTGTTTATCTTAAATCAATGGAAAAATGGATACGAATAGATGCTCGTGGAAATAAAGCTGGAGTTGATGCCCAATTTTCGATCAATCAAGAAAAATTGGCATTTTCGGTTAATGAGAAATTTGATGAGAAGGACTATCCTGTTATTTTCAAAAAGCCTAACGTAAAAACAATGGC
>DASQMK010000394.1:0-7243 GCA_035645575.1 Metabacillus sp. | reverse complement strand
AGTAATTCCATTTTTAATTCCCCCTATTAAACATTCATGCTAATATCCAATGATTGATACGAGTGGGTCAGCATTCCTAATGAAATATAGTCAACATTCGTTTCTCTATAGTCAGCAAGGTTATGCATTCCAATGCCTCCTGACGCTTCGGTTATAATTGATTTCGGTGTCATCTCGACGAATCTTGCCACTTCCTCAGGTGAACGATTATCAAACATAATCACATCTGCTTTTGATTCAATTGCTTCAAGTAGTTGTTCATCTGTTTCAATTTCCACTTCAATTTTCACCATATGCCCTGTTTGATTTCTCACTTTTTTTACGGCATTTGAAATCGATCCAGCAAAAGCAATGTGGTTATCCTTAATCATGACACCATCATATAGTCCAAATCGATGATTAAAGCCTCCACCACATCGAACAGCATATTTTTCAAACATTCTAAAGCCTGGCGACGTTTTTCGTGTATCACAAATTCTTGTATGATTTGATTTAAGGAGTTGAACTGCTTTATTTGTTATAGTCGCAATTCCGCTCATTCGTTGAATTACATTTAAAATTACACGTTCCCCACTTAATATAACAGAAACAGGACCGTTAATTTCAGCAATGATATCCCCTTTTTTCACTAGTTCCCCATCTTGTTTTTTTATATTTACATGGAGATCAGATTGAAACAGTGAATAACCAGTCTTGATAATATCTGTTCCAGCAAAAATCCCCTCTTCTTTTGCTAATATGATGGCTTCACCCTTAGATTCCTTGCCAAAAATTGTTTGACTAGAGATATCAATTTCGCCAAGATCTTCCAAAAAAAATTCTTCTAACTTTTTCTTTAATTTGATCGTATGCATCTTAAACCCCCACAAACATTTCGGATTTTGTTATAATTACTTGTTTTGTCTGCCATTTAAGGTCATTTCGTTGTGGAAAATCGATTCGATAATGGCCGCCTCTACTTTCTGTTCTTTTTAAAGCAGATGTTGCAATAACCCATCCTATTGTTAACATATTGACAACTTCTATCTCATAATTTGTGAAATCATTCACATTAATTCTTTGAAAAGAGATCTGATCCCAATACTTTTCAAACCAATTGATCGCATATCGTAATTCTGTTCTTGTCCGTTGAATCCCAACATAAGTTGTCATAATTTCTTGTATTTGCTTTTTTGTTGGTAAATACTGTTTTTCTATCTTTTGTTTCGTGAGTGGCTTCGTTTTTCCTTGCTGTGTTAATTCAGGTGGTTTAGAGTTGATATAATTCGCTATCCTTCTCCCAAAAACGAGCCCCTCTAGAAGTGAGTTACTTGCTAATCGATTCGCTCCATGAACACCTGTACACGCTGCCTCACCTACTGCAAATAGGTTTTGAATATTTGTCTCACCATTCTCATTTGTTTTAATACCGCCCATTAAAAAATGCATGCCTGGTGCAACAGGTATCCTATCACCTGTTACATCAATACCGTACCTCCTACACATAGTTGAAATAGTGGGAAATCTAGATGAGAAATTTTTAATCCCTGTGATATCAAGAAAAACATGGTTTCCTTTCTGCATTTCATAAAATATAGCTCGAGAGACAATATCTCTGGGGGCAAGATCTGCTTGATGATGAATTTTTTTCATAAAGGGTTCTCCATTTTGTGTAACTAAAATTGCCCCTTCACCTCTTACTGCTTCAGAAATTAATCCAATACACTTTCCATTTATGTGAAGCATTGTTGGATGAAATTGAACAAATTCCATATCTGCTAACTCAGCACCTGCTCGGAATGCCATAGCGATCCCATCGCCTGTGATAACATCCGCGTTTGATGTTTGACCATAAACAGCTCCACAGCCACCACTTGCAATGATAATGTTGCTTGCAAAATAAGAATTTATCTCACCTTGAGAATTTCTCGTGTATACTCCTTTGCAAACATTTTGATCCATGATTAAATCTATTGCTATTTCATTTTCAACTATTTGAACAAAAGGCTTTGATTGTTGAAATAGAAAGCTTGTAAGCTCTTTACCCGTTGAATCCCCACCAGCATGAATAATCCGATTTTGGCTATGAGCACCTTCTTTTCCAAGTAACAATTCACCATTTGAGTTACAGTCAAACTGGACTCCTCTTTGAATCCATTCATTTAATTCTTTAGGTCCTTCTTGAACGAGATATTCTACGTTTCTAGCGTTATTGTGGTAACAACCGGCAGCCATGGTATCCTCAAAATGATTTTTCCATGAATCGTTTTTAGCGACTGCAGCAGCTATACCGCCCTGAGCGAGCATTGAATTACTTTCTGACCACAAAGATTTTGTCATTATTTTTACATGTTTATGACGTAGATGGTAAGCAACAGATAGTGCTGCAAGTCCACTACCGATAATAATAACATCTGTTTGAGGCATAACACCCTCCTGTAATTTACACCTGTCTTGACACCTATATTTACATAAATTTAAAATAATGACAAGAGTTTTTATTCATGGTCTATAAGATTAAGAGAATATTAGGAGTGAAAATATTGATTTATTTCGATTACGCTGCAACAACACCGATGAGTGAGAATGCACTTAATGTATATGTTAAAGCCGCAAGAAATGCTTTTGGCAATAGCAGTAGCTTACACGATATAGGAGAAATTTCAGCAAAAACACTTTCTGCCTCAAGAAAAATCATAGCAAAAATTGTCAATGCTCATGAAAAAGGAATCTATTTTACTAGCGGCGGCAGTGAAGCAAATATCGTCGCTGTTCAATCTTTATTAAATGGAATACAGCATAAAAAACATATTATTACATCGGCTCATGAACACTCTTCTCTTCATACATTTTTTAAAAGCCTTGAATCTAAGGGTTATCATATATCGTATTTACGTCCAAATCAGCAGGGCATCATTAGCCTAGAACAAATCCAATGTGAGTTGAAAAAAGAGACAGCCTTGGTTTCGATTCAGCATGGAAATTCCGAGATTGGTACAATTAATCCGATTGAAGATTTTGGTTTATTTTTGAGAGAAAAAAACGTGGTTTATCACAGTGATTGTGTTCAAACTTTCGGTAAAATTCCTATTGATGTAAAAAACATTGATGCTATAAGTATCTCAAGCCATAAAATTTATGGCCCTAAAGGTGTGGGTGCAGCATATATTAACCCTTCTGTTCATTGGCAGCCAATTATCCCGGGAACTACCCATGAATCAGGCTTCCGACCTGGTACAGTTGATGTTCCGGCTATAGCCGCCTTTGCAGCAGCTGCAAACGATATTGCGAAAGGGCAGAAACAACTGTACGATCACTTTGTGCAATTAAAAAGTGAGCTTATTCAATTACTTGAGCCTTATCGTAATAAAATTACCTTGATAAATGCCGGTTTCCCTCATACTCTTCCTAATATCCTGCCCTTGTTTTTTAAAGGAATTGAGGGTCAATATATGATGTTAGAATGCAATCGTTTTGGTTTTGCCATTTCAACAGGAAGTGCCTGCCAAGTTGGCATGCAAGCTCCTTCACGTTCTTTATTAGCATTAGGTTATAATGAACAACAAGCAAAACAATATGGTAGAATTTCTTTAGGAAAAGAGACAACCTCTACACAAATTGAAGAATTAAGTAAAGTAATGATTAAAGTTGTTGAGAACTTTCGAAGATGAAAGGAAAGAATAAAATGAATTCTGAGAAGTTACTAGGAGAAGAAAGAAGAAATCTGTTACTAGACAAATTAATAAAAGCGGACCAACCAATTACAGGTGGAGAGCTTGCGGCATTCGCAAAGGTAAGTAGACAGGTCATTGTTCAAGATATTTCGCTACTAAAAGCAAAAAATCATCCTATTATCGCAACAAGCCAAGGGTATGTATATTTGGAAAAAAATCAACAAAACCAACAAATGAAGGAGAGAATTATTGCTGTTAAACATTCTCCCTCACAAACAAAAGAAGAATTAACAATCATAGTCGATCATGGAGTTTTCATAAAGGATGTAATAGTTGAGCATCCTGTTTACGGAGACCTAACAGCCTCTATTAGAGTTGGAAACCGTAAAGAAGTCGAGGAATTTATGAAGAAGATAAACCAGAATAAAGCCTCCTATCTCTCACAATTAACAGAAGGTCTGCATTTGCATACATTGCAAGCAGATTCTATTGAAAAGCTTGACCGTGCTTGCCAGGATTTAGATACGGCTGGATTTTTGGTAAAAGAAGATAGTTAATCATATGCAAATGGGGAAGAGCAGCAAAATGAACGTTCAACGTATTTTGCTGCCCTATTTTATATTTTTTAAAGGTGCTTAAACACCTTTTTCGATTTCTTGGCGAATGAAATAAGCCTCGTACGTACCTAATAGCTTTACTCCACAACCTAACGCCTCTAACTCAGCAATTGCTCCAGGGATCAGAACCTCATCTACTTTCATATCAATATCTATAATAAAGAAATAATTCCCTAAGCCTGTTTTCATGGGTCTTGACTCAATTTTTGAAAGATTTAGCTTTCTCCATGTAAAAGCCGATAACACTTGATGAAGGGCACCAGATTGATCAGATGGTAATGTCACCATGAGTGTTGTTTTCTCTTTATCTGCCTTTAACTTTTTACTTGGATATTTACCATCGACCGTTGGATGTACAATTGCAAACCGAGTATGATTATAATGATAATCATGAATATTTTCTTGAACGATCTCTAATCCATACTCTTTAGCAGCAAGCTTATTTGCAATAGCAGCTACTAAGTCTTCAGGGTGATTTTTTACGTATTGAGCAGCAGCCCCAGTGGAAGTTGCATAATCATATGTAATCCCCTTAAAGCTTTTATGTAAAAATTTATGACATTGCGCTATTGCGTGGGAATGAGAGTAGACACGAGTAATCTTCCTCCATTCCTCTTTATTAGCTGGATGAACCATAAAGTGTTGTTCAATTGGTGATACTATCTCTCCTACAATATATAATGGTTGTTCATGGATTAAATAATCAATTGTTAAATTAACAGAACCTTCGAGTGCATTTTCAGTCGGCACTACAGCATAATCGATTTCCCCATCCGCAACTGCATCGATACATTGAGGAATGGTTGAATAAGCTATCTGCTCTGTTTCCTCCCCGAAGTATGATTGTACAGCTAAGTGGGTAAATGTTGCTCTTGGGCCTAAAAATCCTACTTTAATTGACAACTACCTTCAACTCCTTATGCTCCCTGACCTAAAATCTCTACTTTTTCAACAAACTCTAAACGTCTTAATTTTGCCATTAAGTGATTAATATCTTCATTCATTCCGTTCGTATTTAAAGATAATGTCACATTAGCTCGACCTTGAATAGGTATTGTCTGATGGATCGTCAAGACATTACAGCCCGCATTTGCAACAACTGATAATAATTGTGAGAGTGTACCACTCCGATCTTCTAAATGAAAGAAAAGGGTGATTAGTTTTTCTTTTACCATTGTATGGAAAGGGAAGACAGCATCACGATATTTATAAAAAGCACTGCGACTCATATCTACTCGCTGAACCGCTTCTGCCACTGAGTCAACCTTGCCTCTTTCAATTAATTTCTTTACCTCAAGCGTTTTTTTCATCGCTTCAGGAAGTATGTCTTCTCTCACTAAATAAAAGGTATCATCCTTCATGATTTCCCTCCCATATTTTTCTCAATGTAGATAATTTATCACAATATTGGCTAAATTTCTTCACTTTTCCTAAGAAAAACGTAAGATTCGTTCAAAAAAACGTATTTTTCGTTTTATACATAAAAAGAGAGCCGTTCAGCCCTCTCTTTTTCATACCTATGTTATTCAACAAACTCAAATTCATAATCCAATAATTTTACAATATCTCCATCTTCTGCACCACGTGCCCTTAGTGCTTCATCAACTCCTAAGCCACGAAGCTGTCTAGCAAACCTTCTAACTGATTCTTCACGTGAAAAGTCTGTCATTTTAAATAACTTTTCAATTTTCTCACCTGTCAGCACATAGGCTCCTTCACTATCACGTGTAATAGCAAAATTCGGTTCTTCTTTCTTAAATTCGTATACAACACGGTTTTCAGTAACTTCTTCTTCATAAAGAGGAAACTCTGGAGTTTGTTCAATTGCATCTGCTACGGCATATAATAGCTCCCGAACACCTTCTCTAGTAATAGCAGATATAGGGAAAATCTGAACATCATCTTCAAGCTTTTTCTTAAATTCGGCAAGGTTTTCCTCAGAATCCGGCATGTCCATTTTATTCGCAACAATGATTTGTGGTCTCTCTGTTAAACGCAAATTATATTCTTTAAGCTCTGCATTAATGGTTAAATAATCTTCATAGGGATCTCTTCCCTCTAAGCCGGACATATCGATAACGTGGACGATGACACGCGTACGTTCAATATGTCTTAAAAATTGATGACCTAATCCAACACCTTGATGAGCTCCTTCGATTAAGCCTGGTAAATCAGCCATTACAAAGCTTCGACCATCTTCAGTTTCTACCATTCCCAGATTAGGCACAAGGGTTGTAAAATGATATTCTGCAATTTTCGGTTTTGCAGAGGATACAACTGATAACAAGGTAGATTTCCCTACGCTTGGAAACCCAACTAAACCTACATCTGCAAGAACTTTTAATTCTAAAATAACATTTCGTTCTACACCAGGTTCACCATTTTCTGAAAGCTCTGGAGCGGGATTTGCCGGGGTTGCAAATCGCGTATTTCCACGACCACCACGTCCACCTTTAGCAATAATAGCTCGCTGACCATGCTCTGTTAAATCAGCAATAATTTGCCCTGTTTCTTCATCAGTCACAACTGTCCCTGGTGGAACCTTTACGATCATCGGTGGAGAATTTTTACCATGCTGATTTTTGGACATCCCGTGCTCCCCGCGGGGTGCTTTAAAGTGACGCTTGTAGCGGAAGTCCATTAATGTACGTAACCCTTCCTCGACTTCAAACACTACATCCGCTCCATTACCACCGTCACCTCCAGCAGGTCCGCCTTTTGGGACATATTTTTCACGACGGAAAGCAACCATTCCGTTTCCACCGTCGCCACCTTTTACATAAACCTTGACCTGATCGACAAACATCTGTCTTCCTCCGTTCTATATACCTATCTTAAAGAAGATAACTTTCAAAATCGTTAACTTTCTTCTTTATCGTAGATTCTCGTTTCATCTAGTGAAATTGTTGCTGTTACTTGATATGTTTGAATATCAAATTCCTCAATACAAATAGGGCTATGGTCTAATTCTTG
>DASQMK010000393.1:0-17696 GCA_035645575.1 Metabacillus sp. | reverse complement strand
AAACCCCCTTCTGTTTTTTCTTTATTTCGCCCTTTTGCCTTCCGAACTGTACAATTTCGCAATTTGACTAGACTTCCAATTCGGCAGATTCTGCCTACCAAATTGGAAGTCAAGTCAAATAGCAATCCAGTCAAGGGGCATGAAAAACTTTTTGGCAGCCCTCCACTACGTTCCGAGTGGCCAAAAACTTTTTCATGACTGAAACCCTTGACTGTCTTGCTATGCTCATTGTCCGTTCTCCTTGCCAAAAGGGCGAAAATAATCCCCTCTTGGGAATTTCTAATCGGAAGGCAAAAGGAGTGTTAGAAAAATGAAAAATCTATTAAAACTCAATCAAGTAAGACGTATTGCTAGAACCATTAAACACGAAGGATTTCAGCGTGAATTTAATCAGGTTGTACAACCAATTCTTTCAATGTATCAAAGAAAAATCGTTTCTGATGATGAAATGCTATTTGTTATTAAAGAAGCCATTTCTAAAATTGAATATATTGCAATGAGTTATCAGTATTTGGCGAATGTTGCCAGAGCAAAATTCAAACGGAACGAAGAAGATTTTTGGTATCATGGCAAGTTTTTAGAAATTGAAATGCTTTGTAAAAAACTATTGAATGAGTGAGGATAGGGTATTAATCCCTTCCTTTTTTAGTTTTTTTTTGAAATGTTTCTTTTTTATACTATTTTTGTTTTGTTTTTCAACTTTGTTTGATATAATATATTTGTAATTTTATAGGGAGTGATGCTATGTATCAGAATTATGATGCTGTTGGAAGAACGATTGATAATATTAAAATTAGGTATTTATCTGATGGAACTCCTGTAGCTAATTTTATATTGGCTGTTCAGCGAAAAAAGAATAAAGAAATTGCCGATTTTATACCTTGCGTAGCATGGGGAGAATTAGCTAAATTACTTGTAAATCATGTTGGTAAGGGGAGTTTAATTTTGGTCAATGGGGAACTTCGTTCCTCCAAGTTCAAAGATGAAGAGACAGGAAGAACCGAATATAGATTGCAACTTGAAGCTCAAGATGTTAGATGGCTTTTACTAAAAAATACTGGTAGTGGTGAGGAATCGGAGGAATGAATCAACAGATTATAAATAGCGTATTCGAGAATGTTTTGAAATCAGCATTAGAAGCTGAGCTAAACGAAGTTGGTACTAAATTAACAAAGATTCTAAGTAAGTATGGCTATCTATTTGGGGATCAGAAAACGTTCCTTGGCTTGCTGATAGAGGGATATTTTCGTAATTATGAACAGCAAAATGAAGTATTCAATTTAGACTTTAATTATATATCAGACAACACACCTTATGACTATAAGGAAAAATTATTTAATTATATTTTAAACTCTTTTTCAAAAAAGGTTTCTATTGAAGATTTAAAAGAGGAATCGGCTACCTTTCAGGAACACAAGGAAGGAGAAAATATTATAGGAGAATTTGATGAACATCTTGATAGCATATAAACAAATATATCCCCTTTTTAGTTCCATGTAAAAATAAGGGGTTTTTGTATTCTATTTTTGTTGTATTCATGAATACTTCAAAGCAAAAAATTCAATTGTAAAATATTTTTTTAAGGTGGTTTTATGCGAGTAGCTGCGGCAATGAAATCAAACTTTGCATTTGAACGTCTAATAGCAATGATAGTCAAGGGTGAATTTGAACAGACTGTGGAAACTTATTCTGATAATGTGCAAAATCCAGATGATTTAGAGGATGCTATTGAATTTGGAAATGTACAGCTAATAATTATTGATACTAAATTACCTGACTATGAAAACATTCAGAGAGTTGCTGAAAAACATGATCTTTCAACAATTTATTTTGAATCGGATTTTGAATTAGTTTTAGAGAGAATTGCCGAACGTTTTAACAAGGGTACAGAAGATAATAGTACTAAAAGGGCTATCAGGTATATAGAACATAAGGAAAATACTAAGCCAGAGGTTATCTATAAGGAACGTATTGTCGAGAAAGAAATATTTCGCACCTCGTATACATCCATTAGAAATAAACTTATTGTCGTTGCTTCGATGTGGCAGGGGGCAGGGGCTACCACCTTTGCCACCAACTTAGCAAGAGCCATAGCGAATAGAGGATTAAGTGTTGCATATGTGGAGTATCCAATGCTTAAACCTTACATGTTTGATTATCTATCCATTCCTCAAAAGGAAGTCCAAAGGGAACAAAAATACACTGATTTCGCGGCACGCTTGAAGAATGGAGAGAAAATAAGGCGCAGGGAAGAAAAGTGGAATGAACATGGTGTAGATTGGTATGTTATTGATTCAAGGAATGAGCCAATATCTGAGTTTACCTATGATGATATGCTAAATTTTATTTATTCAATCAACGCAACTTACACGATCGTAGATGTATCTTCATATCTACACGACAAGCATGTACAGAGTTTTCTCCACCATGCAGATGAAATTTTTGTTTGTGTGGAGGGGGACATTGTTAAAGTAGATTGGATGGCTGCCATTCTACAGGATGGAAGGTTATCTCCTGTTCAGAGGAAGGAGAAAGAAACCATTGATTATTTGAATCAAATTGAGCAAAAGGAAGGCGTTTCATTTGAATTTATTAACATGAAGTATACGAAAAAAATAGATAACAAAACCTTTTGGGACTGTTTGCAAAAGAAACCGATCTTGTTTTTTCCGGCTTTTCACTACGAGACGTTGATCAGCCATGTATGGAACTCAAGTTTTCTCTACGACGAGTATCAGCAAGAATTAGAAAATATATTCAAACCTGTTCTTGTGAGGGTACTTCCTAGACAGTTTTACCAAGTAGAAAAAAACGAAAAAAGCAAAAAGGTTAGTAACATTTTTAGAATCCTAAAGAGGGGGGACTAATAGTATGAAAAAATTATTAAAGTTTTTATTACCTATTTCAATACTAATTTTTGGTGTGGTAGTTGTGTTAGGTTTTGAATTTTACATCAAACCGAGAGTAAACACTGTTCCTGTAGTCGTAGCTAAACAGGACATTCCGTTTAAGTCGAAAATTACAAAAGAAAATCTAACTATCGTCAACGTAAAGAAAGATCATATTGTAAAAAATGCTTTTACACCAACCGATGTGCAGATGATAGTTGGTTCATATGCAGCAATTCATATTAGTAAGGGAACTCAAATTTATCCGAATTTGATTGACCAGTTTGATTTAGTTCCTGACGAAACGAATGGAGAATTTGTTGCCCCAATTCCTACAGATTGGTTATTTGCAGTTCCCGGCTCACTTAGAAAGACGTTTATAGCTGATTTTTACGCCATTCCAAATAGTGAACAAGCAGCGATTCGGACTCTTATTAAAGAGAAAGAATCAAGAAACGACACCAAAAAAGAGCAGAATGAAGGTAAGGAAAGAGAGGTAATTGAAACTAATGATTCTATTGATAATGTCGTGACAGATGAACGAGAACCGGTACTGAAAAATGTAAGGGTATCGTCAGTAAAGGATAGATCCAACAGAGAGGTTACGGAAGCGAAGGAAGAAGCGCAGACAACGGGAGTCATTTCTAACCTTGAAATAATAGCTACAGAGGAAATGTTAAATACTCTAAGGGATTATACAGAAAAAGGATACAAATTGTATGTAGTATATAAATTTCAACGTTCCAAATAATAGTCACAATAAAGGAGTGAATAGTAGATGAAAATTTCCCTTATTGCAACTGACGATGTATTAATGAGCGCATTAAGTGAACACTTTGAGGTTGAATTTGTCCCATCTATCCAAAATGCTAAAGGAGAAATATTAATAATATCTGATCAACACATTCCATATGATGAACTAACTTCGTATCAATTCGATTCTTTTTCTTATGTTTTCTACATGCTTTCAAATCAATATAAACCTAGTCTTGAGAAGGTTGTAAAGGCTATTTGTGACAGCAGGGATATCCAATTAATTCCAACAAGATTAACGGTACAGCAAATTGTAGAAACAATTCTGATGGCTATACAACCAAAGGTGCAATCCAAAAATGTTGTATGTTTCTTTTCTAGTATTTCAAATAGTGGGACTACATCAACAACGTTAAGTGTAGCCCAAGTATTTCAGAAATTCTCCGATGCCAAAGTAGGCGTATTGTTGTTAAATGCATGGGATAGTGGAACCGACTTCATTAAGTATCATGGAAACTATTTAGATGAAGTTAAAAGCAGACTTGCGGGGCAGTTGTTTGAAAATGAAAACGAATTTTTATCACAATTTCATATGGTAGTACAGGATAGATTATATATACTAGCAGGAAACAGGGACACAAGAATGGAGAGGTTATATACAAAGGATGAAATATATTACTTAATTCAAAAGGCAAAAGAGACGTTTGATCTAGTGCTGATTGATGCAGGGTGTCATTTTGATAACGCAAATTTGCCACAATCCTTAAAAGAAAGTGACCTGCGCTTCTTGATAGTTAATCAACAGGTGAAAGCAAGGAGAAAGTTTTTACAATTTTATCAAGATATTTTATACCCATTAGGGTATCAAAAAGATGATTTTTTAATGGTTATTAATCAGTATAATGATAAACCGTATTATTCCAGTACCAAGGAGATATATGCGGAGTTAAATATTCCATTAATAACAACTATTCCATATACAAGATATGGTCTTAATGCGGAAATGGAAAATACGTTTTTATATGACTATGACGACTATGGATACCAAGAAGCGATTCATATACTCTCAAAATCAATTGCAGCAACTGTAGATATTCCATTAGCATTAATTGACATCCAATCAAAGCCTAAAAAACGCTTCAGTTTTGGACTAAATATAGGGTGAGAACACAGGGGGAATTCGCTTGGCTAAGGTAAAGCTCTTTGATATTAATGATTATTTACTGGAACATCGAGTCGTCAGCGATAATCAAAAGGACGAAAAAAGAAAACATGCAAATGATTTTCAGGAAGTGGTTAGGCAGATCAAAAAACATTTTGATGATGTATACAGTGAAGATAAGTTGCCCGATAGTGAACGTGTAAAAAGACAGTTGTTAGAGCATAATGCAACAGTCGGAGATAAGGATTCGGAGCAAATATTGATCGGGGAGATAGAACGATATTTAAGGGAAAATAACCTAATAGGGGTGAAATATCCTCCATTCTTCGATTCATTAGCTCATGCAATTTTCCATGAGATTTATAGGTTTGGTGTGTTCTATAAATGGAATATGTTCCCTGAAAGCCCATCAGCAAAAATAACAGGAAAAGAGATATGGTTTAAGATAGACGGGAAGTTCGTTAAACAAGAGGAAGAATTTGAAAGCGAAGAATATGTGAATGAAGTAATTCGAGCAATTAAGGTAGGAAACAAGGGACTAAAAATAAATGAAGCAAATCCACAGGGGGAAACAGAACTAAAAGATGGAACTCGTATAACTATTGTTGTTCCACCACGATCCCTAAAACCAACTATTATCTTTAGAAGATTTATTGTTAGCAGTTTTAGTTTCATGGAACAGGCAGCGAGGGAAACAATCGCAAAAGAGGATATTCGATTCTTTGACTGTATGGCAAACCTATATCTCAATACAATTATTGCGGGGCATGTTGAGAGTGGAAAATCAACTATGCTGAAAACCTTTTATGCGTCTCGAGACGAGGAAAAGGTTGCTGTACTTATAGAATCGAGTCCCGAAACCTATTTAAAAAGGGACTTTCCTGAGCGTTTAGTCCATGATTTTTACACACTTCACGATGATGTCAATCAAGTGATTCGCACAGCCCTACGTGTCGATCATGACTACCTGATTGTTCAGGAAGTTCGTGGAATAGAAGCAGAGGGGGCAATTAGTGGTACTGAGAGAGGTACAAGAGGGTTATTGATGACCTATCACATTACGTATCCGGAAAAAACAGCAGAACAATTGGCTCAACATATTGTAGACGTTTTCCCAAACCGTAAGCTAGTGAATGAGATTAGACGTATATCAAAACAATTAGATATTGGAATAACTATGCAAAATTTCAAGGGTAACAAGAAAAAAGTAACAAGTGTTTATGAAATTTGCTATGACTATGAAACGGATAAGGCTTGGATCAATTACCTAATCAGATATAACAAACACCAAAATAAATGGGAATACAACGGTAATGTATCAGATTATCTACTAAAAAGAATGGAGGAAGTAGATTTAGAAAAGGCAAGATTTTTTGTTAGGCATTTACAAGAGCAAGCGAAGAAGTATCCAATGACAACATCACCAGTGCAGAGCATTATTTTTAAGGAGTGAAAAAAATGTATTCAATACTCGAAGCAATAGCCAAGGTTATTGGCTATTCCTGCTTCTTTTATGGGTTGTGGTTACTTGTAGGTGGGTTTCTACAGGGGCACATTGAAAGAGGGATTAGAGCTTGGAAAAGAAAGCGAGAAATTAAACGACTCAATCAACTCATAGATATTAGGGAAAATAATAAGGAAAAAGGAGCTATCTATAAGCACTTGGAACTACTTTTAGGGAGTTTGAAAAGTAACAAAAGCGTAAATGTCTATAATTTAATGATGTTATCAGCAACAATTTTTATAACTACCTTTATCATGATGAATTTAACTGTCGGGGACATACTATTTTCTTTCATTATTTCTGTAGGTTTCGGACTACAGCCGTATATTTTTTTACGGTTTAAGTTAGCCAATATGCGCCTTAATACCTCCTACGCTTTTCTAATGGAATATCATACTATTCTTCAAAACTACCAAACTACAGGAAAAGATATATATTACACAATGCTTAATGTTGTTAAGGATTTAGAAAGTAAGGAACTTAAAAAAACATTTCAAAAACTACTATCGTCACTACAAAAGGATAGAAGTATTAAGGAATTTGAAAAGGCAATTAATATTTTCGCGTATAGTATAAACTCTACATTTGCGAAGCGTTTTGCAAAGTTATTAAGCAAGGCGTATTTAGATAATGCTGATATTTCAAATTCACTAATGGATCTAAATAATGACATAAAAAAACGTAAGCAAGATATGGAGAAAGACCGGACAGAAAAAACGGAAACCATTATATTAGGGTTCTCTCCAATTGTGTTACTACCTTTGTTCATCTTTATGGCATATAGGATTTCAGGGGTAATAGATTTCAAATATCTCTTTTTTCAAGATTTACCTTTAACAGTATTTATTATAGTGATTCTCTTATCTATTACCTCTGTTTTATCGGCTTACCTATTAAGTAAACCAAGGGCAGATATTTGATTTATACGTATATATTTACAAAAATGTATTGACTTACCTAAAGGTATTCATGCATACTTATATTAGGTTTAGTCTAAAGGGGGGATAGAAATAAGCCTTTCAACTTATCTTAATATTTTCCAATACACAATTTACACAGTTTTCCTATATCTAAGTGCATATTCAGCATATCGGTTGCTTACATCAGAACATGAGAGAAAAATATATCGCACTAAACTGCTAAAACAAATAGAAGAAAAAAAGAATAATGTGGTAAAAAAACAACAAGCATCAGCTTTAGAAAAAATGTTGAAAGCAACTGGTATCCCCCATATAAGTGCATTTAGATTTCAGATCTGCCGATGGTTACTAATTTTATTCTCTCTTTTTTATTACGTTGGTGTTCCGTTAGTGAGTGCAGAAGAATTTGATCGTAGTACATTGGCGTTTCCACTGATAATTTATGTTTTAAGTGAGCCAAAATTTAAGTTTTCACCTGTATATAAATTTATAGAGTACCTAATTAGCCGCAAAAGAAAGAAAAAAATAGTTGAATTATTTACCTTATTTGACATACTCAAGGCTGAGTTAAATACACTTCAAGATTGGCAAGAGGTGAATATTTACAACATATTAAAGGAAACTGTGCCAATGTTTGAACACATCAACGGAACAATTTCAAGATTTCTTTCTAAATGGAAAACTTCTCCTGATGAAGCGAAGATGGTATTTTACGATGAAATTGGCGTAGAAACTGCGAGAGTATTAGGAGAGGTACTATTCAAATTAGATAAGGCTTCAAAAAAGGAAGCATTAAATATCATTGAAGCTGAATCAGGTGTTTTCTCATACACCTACTACGAAAAAGCAATACAAAGTTCAATTAAACAGAAGAATTTATTCTTTGTCCTTTTTTCTGTCAATATTTTGTTAATTATGGCATGGTTGATAATTGTTATTTACACGATGTTTGTTAATACCATTAATCAAAGTTATCCATTGTAAAGGAGTGTTAGATTATGGGAGAAAAAGGTGGAACACTTTTAATTATTCTTGCGGTTGTGATATTGTTCGTTGTCTTAATTTCCGGAAAACTACTTCCTGCTATTGATCAAAAGGGTGACGAAATTATTACGGAAATTCGAGGTACTTCCACAAGTACAATTCAATAGTTTAAGCAGCATCAAAGGTTTTTGGCAGCATTGCACTTCGTTTCATGTGGTCAAAAAACCTTTGAGTGCTCTTGAAAAGAAAATCTCTTTATAGCAAAGAACGCCTTTAATAAAGGCGTTTTTTTGTAGGAAGGTGGTTGCATTGTCAAATATATTATCTTTTATATTACTTGTTCCCGTGATTCTTTGGTCTACTTTCCAACCTATGCTATTTATTAATGCCACTATGGTAGAACAGACATTGAGACTTGCCTTATATGAAGGACAAAAAGAAGCTAGTTTGCAGGGAAGATACGACCAAGCGATATACGATAAAATACGAGATTATTTAGTGGAGATCCATCACTATGAACCGGAAGAGATTGAGATCAAGGGAACAGAAACAATAACGCCTAGAGGGGAACGAATGTATATAGAAATTACTGTACCAAAGCCTGTTATGTCTGTTGGAGACATTTTTAGAATAGACGACTCTGAACCGTTTACTATTAGAAAGTACATTATGTCCGAATATATACCGTAGGTGATTTAATATGCCGGAAATAGTTCGTATTATTTTTCTAGTATTAATGTCGATTGCTGGATTAGTGGCATCTATGAATATCTCTACCCTTTCAAGATCAAGTCAGTACCTCAAAGAAGATTTAGAAATAGCTGTCCACGATGCTAGTATAGCATCACTTGATTTACAACAGTTGTCTAACGGAAACATTGTATTTGATCCGGTTTCAGCAGAACAAGTCTTTCGAGAAAGTTTTGAGCTAAATACAGGATTGGAACAAACCGACTATGCTGTTGTGGACTTCAAGATTTTTGATGAATCGAACTCAACGTTTCCAGTGGAATATGAACCCAGTCATTTAGATTTTAGGGATACGTTTACAAATCCTACGATTGTTGCGGTAATTGAGACAACTACAAATAAGTACTTTTTTGGAGCAAAACAAGAAACTGTAAGAAGGGTAGCAGCCTACACATATCAGGTTAGATAACTCAATCTTCTTTATAAACATAACGGAATAACTCGTTAGGGGAAATATTGAGTCCTAATAATAATCTTTCTATCGTATATAGATCTATCCGGTGTTGCCGATTATTCTTGATTCTTGAAATTACATTTGGATGAATATTTGTTCGTTTTGAAACTTCGGCAACGGTTAGCTTATGTTTTTCCATAAAAGTATCAAGATTCCATTCAAGTGTCTGTTGGTTTTTCATACATTTCCCTCCTTTGCTTTCTATAGATAATGTACAATCTAATGAAAAAAAATTCAACCTAATTAGGTAGAAAATTCTGGTTTTAAAACCTAATTAGGTGTATAATTAGGATTAGATATATACGAAAGGGGTAAGTGATTATGAGATTTATCAAAAAATTGATTAAAGTAGGTATTATATCTTCCTTATTTACTTCGATTGCATTTTCCAATATGGTTTCCGCACAGGAGCAATACGGATATTGTCAAATGACCATTGACTCTAGTAGACATACAAGTTTTGAAAAAGCTGCAACAGCCGATGGTGATTGTCGGGATGTAGTGTTTGGTTACTATGCAAATAATATGTTTATTCTAAATGGGATGTATAATGGACCTGTAGAGTATAGTGGACAAAAATTTAAGATCAGCCCTCCTAGAAGCGAGTATGGGTACTGCATACTAACGGTGTACACGATCAAAAGAACGGAGACACCAAAAGAAGAGACACCTAAGCCAAAACCAAAGGAACCAAATCAATCTAATACTAAAAAACCATCGTCAGATGGAACTAAGCAAATATCTAAGAAACCAACAACTACAAAGAAACCAACAACTACAGAGAAACCAACAACTACAAAGAAACCAACAACTACAAAGAAACCGACGACTACAGAGAAACCAACAACAAATACAAAACCAGAAAAAGTTATAAAAGCTAAAACTACTTCCAATAAAAAAAAAGCTGAACTCGAAAACGAAAAGTATCAGAAAGTGACTGGTTTGATTGGAAAATATACTAATGAACAAGTTGTATCAGACGGGATCAAGATGCTTGTAGATTGGGGGTTCGGTAAACACGAGATTTCTAAGGAATTCTTTGAATCTCTAAAAAGCGATCCTAAGCGTTTGAATAAAATAGCAAACTTCTTTGAACTAAAAGATGTTGCTGAAGTAGAAGAATTAGATTCTGTAAGAAAGCAATTGAATGAGCTAAAAAAAGAAGAAGAAAAATCAATTGAAACATTTAAAGAAAGGGAAGAAAAACAAATAAACGAGTCACAAAAGGAAAAAGAGAAAGGGCAAGAGCCTAAAGGATTCATCGGTAATATGCTTGATGGTGTGAAAGGTTTCTTCCGTTCCATTGGAGAATTTCTCAAAAACTTATTCTAGTCACCACAAAAGAGGTGAGCAACTTTGATAGAGCAGGAGAAAAGAAGAAGGTTTTTAAGGTATTGTTACGCTGTTATTTTTTTGTTGATCATTGGATTTTTGATGAATGAGAAAGTAATGGCTGCCACCTCCCCATACGATGTGGAGAGTAGTGTAAGAACTGGATGGGACACTACTTATGGAGACAAAATTTTTTCGCAGCGAAGTGGTAAAAAACTCGTTTATGATGTGTATTCTCGTAAATATACATCGGGTGGGTATCAAATTATCAATAGAGATTTTGGAAAAGGTAGCAAGTCATACATTAATTTCCAAGGTTGGGCTGTACTCATGGGGCACAAAAGACATACAGCTACCAACCATGAAACGTATATTGTAGCTAGGAAAGTGAGTGGTGGTTCGGGAATTGGTACTGAGAAAGTTTATGGCACAATTCCTATCAATATAAGTGCCACCGAGGACTTAGAATACAATAACCAAGGTGCTAACCACATATACAATGAATGTCCGCCCACTGCCACCAATCAGGATAACGAGTTGGATTGTAATATGAGGTACGACAATGTGGGGTTCAACGCCTACTTGCCTATTGATGAGCTATTTCCTAATCCTGCCGAAAGGGCTGCGTGGAGACTATTCATTGTTAAGCGTGTAGATTCCCATATTGTCTGGACTAACCTAATTCTACCATTTGAATTTGATAACAAAATTTTTAATGGTGGGAAATTTGCCCTATCGAGTGGCGTTAATGCTAATAGGTTACAAATGATTGGGACAAATGTTCTCAGACGAAAATATCCGCGTCAATCCCCGGGGGATGTTCGGGATGAGCTTGGCGAAGATAGATATTTCACAACTGCATCCTTCTACACACGTGTAGGTAGTAATGAGGATGAAACGGCAGTGTGGTACGGGGTGATAAGCTCAAAAGATAACAACTCAACTCGTTGGGCGAACACAGCGTATTGGGCTTTCGGAGGAGAACAGGCAACAATTGAATTTATTCCTGAAAATCTTCCACCAAGACATATATCGCACTCTATGACGAGTCGCTATCAGAATGGGAATGATTATTGGGTTCAACCAAATGACAATGTCCATATTCGACTCCGGCAATACGATCCGGAGTCCGGAAACAAATATCAAAATCTACGTCTTTACGGATCAGGTGTCGATGTACGTTCCCAACATGATTTTGATGCATCATCGACACATAACAATCATTGGATGACTAGCTCACATATTACAATCACATCTGCGGCACGAGAGGAAAATACAGCATACGGGAGAGTGCGGTGGACAGTTATACCTAAAACACATGGACATACGTACAACGTAATGTACTACTACCAAGATAACGCTAACAATTCGGTAGGATACAACGATACAGGAATGAAACTACGAGTGGATGGAGTAGAACCGCAGCTTGTTTCAGGTACTGTTTCCAGTTATCGCTACATTTCCGGTAATGACTATTGGGTTAGACCGAATGATACTGTCACTATTCGCATAAGGCAATATGATCCGCATAGTGGAAATAAAGGACAAAATCTACGTCTTTACGGATCAGGTGTTGATGCAAGATCACAGCATCTATTTGATCAGGCAACTAACCATAGCAATCACTGGATGACCAGTTCACACGTAAACATAAGTGCCGCATATAGGGAAGAAGATACTTCATATGGTACAGTTCGATGGACTGTTATACCGAAAACTCATGGTCACAATTACAGTATCACTTATTACACCGTCGATAATGTGGACAATAACACAGGTAGTTATGGGGATGTTGGATATAATTTGAGAGTAGATGGGGTAGCCCCTACTATCCAATTTAGAAATGCTAGTGATACAGATGATTTTACAAGCAGGGATTGGTCAAGCTCTCGTATTGATGTGCGGCTTAAATTTAGTGATGGTCATTCAGGATATAAACGATCACGTTACGCTTGGAGCCAGTCAACAAGTACACCTAGTACATGGTCAAGTTGGACAACGAACAATAACTATATTGTGTCACAGCAAAATGCGGGTATATGGTATCTACATGTTCAGGCTGAGGATAATTGTGGTAACATAGTTACGACATATATAGGGGGCTATAAATTGAACAATCCACCTGTCCCTGATTTTGAGTTTACTAATGCTCATTCAGGAACTGGAACAGATGTTGATCCTGCAATTTATTATGTAGGGGAAAACGTGAATATCGAAAATAAAGCGTATGATCCTGATGGTGACAACATTAGCGTACGTTATGAAGTTGTCCTTCCCGATGGAAATATGCTTCCAAATGCGAACATGACACAATTATCAAACGGAAACCTCACATTTGAAATTGATGATAATTCATTGTCAGCAGGTGTTTGGAGTGTCACACAGTATGTAACGGATGGAAAAAATGAAGTGTCTCTAACGAAATATATGTTTGTAAAAGATTTAGAGATCATTGGACAAGTAAAACATACTTCAAATTGGGAGAAAATACACCTTTCAAAGCAGAATCAATCATATCAATTCTATTCCGGTGAGACGTTTTTACTAGAAGCATTGGTCACAAACTATCCAGTAGAGGAAGTAATAGTGACTATGAATGGTAAACTCGTAAATGGAAGTACAGAAACACAAATCTTAAATTTAACGGAAGATCTATTATCATCGTCTAAATATATTGGACAAATTGACGGAGAACCGTATATTACCGAGAAACCACTAGCAGAAGGAACAGTAACTTTTGAATTTGAGGTAACTTATCAATACGGACAAAAACGTAGAACAGTTGTTAACATTGAAATTATCGGAAATGTTCTAGAAGCCCTAAATTTCCGGAAAGAATTTTAGAATCCTTTAATTGTAAATTTTTTCAGGAAATGCTAAAATCCAAGGGGATAATCCTATCCATAGGATTATCCTCTTATTTTACAAACTATAGATTGTGGGTTTTAATGAGTAATTTTGTATATAGACAGGAGTACAGGTTACACTTAGACTGTTTATTGTATGGGATGTTAAAAAAGTATTTAGAGGGATACAAATGAAAAAAAGGAGAGAAAGAGGATTTTTTTCTAATAAAACATATAAAATTCATCCATTTTTTATAACAGTTTTTAATCATATTCTGAGTATTTATGAGAGAGATAAATTAACCGAAACTCTAATTAAGGCACATTTCAACTACGAAATCAAACAATTACCCAAATGTAATAAATTTCAACTATTAGAGTTAATGATCAAAGAGCTAAATGACAATATGAATAAAGAAAATGTATCCGGTCTGTTCGTATATGATAATAGGCGTATTAGAGAACTTAAAAAAATTTATTTAAGGCAGCATCAATGGGATAATAAAAGGGATGTTTTTAATGTTAGAATTTCTTCTAATACAAGAAATATTATCATACAGCTATCCAAAGAAGCAGAAACTATAGGGGAAGTAATTGAACTTGCTATATCGAATTTTATCGCCAATTGTGAAACTAAAAAGTATGAAATTATTAAATTTGTGATGGAAAATAATATAGATATATAGAAGCAAAAAATAAAAAATAGGCGTAAGCCTATTTTTTTATAAAATAATATTCTAAATAACAAGAATTTTATGTTATTATCCTTTATGGAAGGAAGATTACTGATTAATGAGAAGGTGGTGTTTCGCCCATTTATCCCATTCTTCTCTAAATTTAGTACTACCTTCCATTTTTATTTCTCCACATCGACTACACACACCAATAATGATGCCTTGTTGGTCTCGATAAGGGGAGAAAATAGTTGGAACTATTCTCTCTTGTGCTGTCTCTAAAATGATTGTAGGTTCTATTATACCTTTTTTACAATTGGGACAATTATGATACATATACCTATGACACATTCCTATGCTCCTTTCCATATGGTAACTATAGCTATTTGATTCTTCTCTTAATTCTATATATGGTACTCCTAGAAACCCCTGTTTTTCGGTGAATGTCCATAACACTTACTTCCTGTTTTAATAAAGAAATGATCGTGTCATATATAAGTTTGTCTTTTCCTCTTGCTGCATCATGGTACTGAATTGGGCGACCTTTATATTTTCCTTTTTGTTTTGCTATAGCAATACCCTCTCGCTGTCTTTGTTTTATAAGATCACGTTCAAATTCAGCGATTGCTCCCATTATGTGCAACATGAGTTTACCGTAAATATCATCTTTACGTGTATCTATGTTTTCTTTAATTGAAACAAAATCAACATTTTTTTCCCTTAGTTCATTTAAAATAGTTAAAAGATCCTGTAATGAACGCGCTAAACGTGATAATTCAGTTACTACCAATACGTCCTTAAATCTTAGTGTATTTAGGAGTTTATTTAGCTCACTTCTGTCTCTTTTTGCTCCACTCACTTTTTCTTCAACAACATGCTTACAACCGTATTCTTTTAAAAGTTTCTTTTGTCGCCCCAGATTTTGGTCTAAGGAACTTACTCTTGCATATCCAATCATCATGATGGTATTCCCCTTCGTTAACTATAAGACGTATAACTACACAGTATTTGGCGTACTATCGTCGTACTACGCAACATCAACTTTTTTCAAAATCAGATTAAAGAAAAAATATGATATATAAATGATACAACCTAAATGATACAGAAAAAATCCTTGAAAATCAGGTTTTTTGGTTTGTTTCTTTTGGGTGTACCTATAAAATACATATTAAGCAAAAAATTATCTTACAGATTATAAGATTTGGCATATCCAACTATAACATCTTGATGGCGTTTTAAATCCCTCATGTATGGTAGGGGAAAGTACCTCATAGAAATTGGACTCGTTCAGGTAAATCTCTAAGCCATGAACCATTATTTTTTCTCCGTATCTTAATGAATTTATTTTTTGAAAAAGGGGATCACCTTCCTTTTCGAGAAAGTCATATATACTAAGCTGAAAAATGTTTGACATGCTGACACCTCAAATAAATCATAGTGCTTTAAAATCTTTATTTTTCCTTTGTTTATTCACATTGTCGTTGGTAGGGAGATCCGGAGGACAAGGAGCTTTGATACATTTTACTGGTGAATCATTCGGAATAGGTTTTGACCAATCCGTAGGTTGATCCTTTGTTTCGCACGATACTAAAAGAAATGCTGCTAGTATTATAGATAGAAAAAATTTTGTGTTATATAGGATTTTCATTACCAAAGCCCAAGCCCCTTTTCAATACAAATTTTTTCTCTTATAGTTAATTAAATCGGTATCAATATTGTTTTCATAGACATGTTCTCGATAATAGTCCTCACGTATCTTTTTTACCGGAGTAGGTAAATCGTCATGTAATAAATCCGTCAGTGAATCACCGAGGTAAGTGCTTTTATTATATCTAAACTCCCAATTAGATAAATTTGTTCTTGAAGCCCCATAACGTTCTTCATAATCAAGATATATTTTTAAGTCATGTACAGGGATTTTCAAGGATTCTAAGAAGTTATAAATTAGAGTCCATGTCTCGTTAGGATATTGCATAGGGCTAATTCCATCTTTTGCAATTACAAATAGGACAAATGGTTTTTCTGAGTTCTCGACAGGAGCTAGTAAAAAACGTGCAAAAGGTTTGGAATTTGGCAAAACATCTTCATAGTAAACATCTGCAATAAGGCGTTTGAACCAATATTTTTTATTGAACACCATAGTATCTACCTTCTTTCTTTATTTTTATATCACTTCACATTTTTGCAACTGATCGTACTCTTTCTTGAGTTTTTCAATTTCCCTTAAAATATCCTCCTTTGTCCGAATTTTCCTTGAGTTTCCTTTATTTTTTCGATTTCGGAAAAGGAATAGTAGGATCGGCAGTAAAATTACTTCAAAAGGATATATGAAGATCCCGATTGTAAGAGCGAAAATGACGCTCACTGTCAATTTTAGGTAGCCTACAATTAGAATTGAAGTGATTGTTTTCATTTGCCTTAGTTGAAAAACGGAAGAAATAGTCCCCCAAGCATATCCAAATAGTAATCCAAATGTGAGAATATAGAATTTGTCGGTGAAACCAGTTGGTAAAAGTGCTTTATATTGCTTTAGGTATTCACCAACAAGGGTGTATACAAATTGATGATCAGGATAGTTTGTAAGAAGAATATAGAAAATCCCGGAAAACAATAAAGGGTATATCACCAAGCGTTTGAAAAAGAACAAGAACATTCGCAATTTTTCTCCCTCCCTCTTACCAATATAATACCATATTTTGTGTGAATTTTATACTATTTTTGTTGTTTTTTTCAACTTATTTCATCATAATAATAAGTAAGAAGTTTTAAGGAGAGATAAGAATGAAATATTCTGCGGAATATATTTATAGACACTATCCGAATGTGAAAAGGAGAATAGAAGGAGAAAATATACAGCTAACTAATGTCGAGGATATATTTTATCAATTGGCATTATTTTTTAACGAACCCGAGAGGTATTCATTTAATCTCAGTTTATTGTATAGGTATTTAGAGGATGATGATCTGATAAGAGCCATTCAAGCTGTTATTCATTTTTTTAAAAAAGACACTTATCTTCTGAAAAGAAAAAATCACTCCTTTATTAATAGTGATGAACTAGAAAATGAAAAATTATATAATCAAACTATGTTTGCTGAATATCTAACGAAAAAGGGTTTTAATTACACAAGCAATAAATTAGGTGTGTATTATCAAAGAGGTAAACTACCGGAAGCCGATATAAAAATAAACGGGACTCCGTATTGGTACGAATCTACAGTTGAACTTTTCGCAAAACACCATTTGAAGGCGTAATTTTTAGGTATCTTTCAGCACCGGAGGATCGTTCTGAGACATTTCTGTTTTGGGACGATTCTCTTTTTGTTTGTATGCAAAAAGTTTTCAGCAGCATGCCACTTTGTTCCATGCGGCCGAAAACTTTTCGATTCTTTTTTGAAAGTCGGAAGTTTGTCCTGGAACGTTCCGTCT
>DASQMK010000392.1:0-9026 GCA_035645575.1 Metabacillus sp. | reverse complement strand
CTTCCTGGCAAGAGACTTATGCCCGCAGAGGCTCCATGTCAAGCCAACTAGTTCCTACAGAAATTGATGTTAGTACGTAGGTTTAGAACTTAATGATTTTGTGTTCAAAAATTTGACTCAGATCCAGTCATTTGTTGTGTACTTGTTTCAAATTGAGATATAAGATAATTTATTATTGACGTTCCTGTCATGATTTCAATTAAATACACTAGAACATATGTTAATAATTGGAGCTTAGTTGAAGGTATATTTTTTCTAATCAGTTAGATAACTATTAATAAAAATATTAAGATGGCGATAATTGTTAAAGGTATTAGAATCATTATTTCCCCTCGTGGCTTTTTTATTGTACTTGCAATTTTCTCTATCTCAAATCTAATAACAAAAAGCCCTCGATCTGTAAAGTCGAGAGTTATTTATTATCTAATACTTCCCAAATAGTTGATTCAATTTTTACTTTTAATTCATTCTGTTTTTCTTCATCTAATTCTCCAAATAATTTCTTCATTAATTGCCTTTGGTTTAAAATAATTTCCATAACTCTTTTTTATTATACTTATTTAAACCAGCTTCAATTGTTAACCATTCACTTTCATAACCATTCACTTTCATAACCGATTAATTCTAAGAGTAGAGTATATAATTTTTGATACTCTTTTTGTTGCTTTTAAGTATCTTTTCAGTAATTTCATTCATAATTATTATCCTTAGATTTGAAATCTTTCATAAATACTTCTTTCTTATACAATTCCAAAAGATACTGATAGGCTCTTTGAATATTGTTATCGGTATGCTTTCCTTTAATAATCGTTACTTTCATCTACAAACTCACTTTATACATTTCTCTCTTAAACAAGTAACTTATCTCTGTAGAAGTTCCTGCTGATACAGGAGCATATACACTTACACATTCCCATACCTCTTGGCCTAGCTTATTCAATTCCTCATCAGGACTTTTCTTTTGTTTTAATAATCCAGTCTTTGGCATAGAAATAGTTTTATATTCAAATTTCTTCAATTGAAGTGCCTCCTCAATGTGATTTTACATCTTAGTAGGTTTGTCAAAAAGAGAAAGTTTCATAATTACCAAAATCTATTTTAAATATAATGTCGTTTTTTGTCTAATGAATTATATACTGAATTAATTAAAGTTGTGGTAATATCTTCCTTGGAATGAAACTTAAGTACTAAGGGAGAGAAAGTATTTTATGAAAAAAGTTCTGACATTATTGTTTGCTGTTGTACTAACATTCAGCTTCATGCATCCTCATTCAGCAGAAGCCAAGGTTATGTGGGGAGATATGGAGCTTAAAAAGGGGCAGATTGGCAGAGTTACTATGCTGAAAGACGTTAATATTTACGTAAAGTCAAATGATAGATATATTAAGTCTGGGACTGCTAAAAAGAAACAAGTTAACAGAGTGTATACAAATCGTAATGGTTATTTAGGGATTGGTGGAGGAAAGTTTGTAAAAAAAGATAGCTCTGTTAAGTATGAGACACCTTCACAATCTAGATTACAAGCTGTTAATGGTGTAAAGATTGTTAAGAAAACTTATCCAGGAACAGAGTTTATTTACCCTCAAGTTACTGGAATGTTTGATAAGGCTGCTGAAAAGAAAATTAATGATAAATTATATTCAATCGCTAAGACTACTAATAATAATATAATTGACTTCTATGAAGAAGAAGAACTTGCCAGAGAAGAATGGGAAAGTGAGTACGGAGAATTTTGGGATTGGGATTATGATTTTTCATTTGAGATTCACTATAATCAAGAACACCGTTTAAGTATTCTATTTAGAGATTACGCTTATACAGGCGGTGCACACGGTATGAGTGGAATCTACACATTAAATTTTGATTGTTTAACAGGAAACACAATTAAATTATCAACTGCAATAAAAGGGAAATCAAAAATTGTAAGAAATTATGCATACAAAGATTTACTAAATCAAGAGAAGCGTGGTCAAGAAACTTTATTAATGGAATCTGTAAATGATATAACGATTAATGAAGGAAGACCATGGGTCTATAATAAAAAAGGGGTTAAATTGTTTTTCCAAGAGTATGAGGTAGCACCATATTCATCAGGAAATCCGGAAGTAGTAGTACCGGCAGTTGTCTATAACTAAAGAAATGAAGAAGAATCTGATAAACTGGGTTCTTCTTTTTTATATAATAGATTAATTTACTTATAAAATTTTTAATTTTTATTAGGTATTCTAGAAATAGTGTGTTATGCTTTAGCTAACCATTTAGTACCTTTTACATGTTTAGCCTCTCTCCATTCATTATTGAGTGGGGATTTTTATGTTGTGTTATGACTTTTTACCCAAATGAAAAAGGACTCTAAAAAAGAGTCCTTATTAATTATGCTTTGTTTACGTTAGTTGCTTGAAGACCACGTTGGCCTTGCTCAGTGTCAAAAGTTACTTTTTGACCTTCTTCTAAAGATTTAAATCCTTCGCCTTGGATAGCTGAGAAATGTACGAATACATCTTCTCCACCTTGAACTTCGATGAAACCGAAACCTTTATCTGCGTTAAACCATTTTACTGTACCTTGTTGCATAATTGTTTCCTCCTGCGTGGATCTATTCCACAATTTATTACTATAGTTGCTCAATTAGATATCAAAGGCGAAAAGTTTAAACCACTTCTTCTTTCCTTACAGACCGAACAAAAATAATTCTTCTTTATCATAACAGATAAATTATGGAAAAGCAAATGCATAATTAAAACCACTATCTCAATCGGTAGTTGTTTCTTCTATAATATATGATAAATTTACTTGTAAATTATTAATTTATTATATTGTATTATTTGAGCCTTAGATGGTGATAATCATTTTGAGGTGATAATATGCAGAAGGAGTTTGTTGAGGTTGAAGGTAAACTCTATGAAGTGGAAAGAGAGATCAAAGAGGATAACTTTATCATAACCTTTGTAAAACAAGATTAAATTGAAAATAATCTTACAGGTTTGTATGAAGCTATCGGTTGTTTATTATATCAACATGCTAGCTCTAATAAATCAGAGGATGCCTTTACATGATTCAATTTAATTTTGATGAAAAGGAAGTAAGAAAATTATATCTCGAAGAATTAAAAAAGAAAATGGAACAAATAGATAAAGAATTAGTTTTCTGGGATACCAAAGAATTGGAAAGAAGAACTTGTATGTGCATGAATACAATTCAGAAAGAATTTTTCTATGAACCTGAATTTCCAAAAAGAAAGATAGGAATCAAATGGTATTATCCAGCGCAACAGACTAGAGAATTTCTAGAAAAATGGATTATGAATCATGGTGACTAACATGATTGAACTTGATATAAAAATAAATAGAGAAGAATTTAGGAAGCAATATTTAGAAAAACTAGATGAGTATATTCGTAAAATAGATATGGAGTTAACATTCTGGGATACCAGTGAGCTAAAAAAAATACGATTCAAGAAAAGTTCTTCTTTGATCCAAGATTCCCCAAACGGAAGATTGGTGGGAAGTGGTATTTTCACGCACAGAAGACTAGAGATTTTTTAACCACATGGTTTCTTGAACAAGAAAAATAGGAGTACATTCGTGATTGAAATTAAATTGGACGAAAAAGAATTGAGAAAACTATATCTTCAGAAGTTAGATGAATATATTGAGACTTTACAGAAACAGTGTTTTGGGATAGTAGCGACTTAATACATCAAACCAGGTTAAGTTGGGATACTGTTCAGAAATTATTTTCCAATGATCCAAGATTCCCCAAACATAAAGTAGGCAGAAAATGGTTGTTTCCGGCTAAGAAGACAAAAGAATTTTTATTAACCTGGTTAGAAGAACAAAATAACAAATAAGCCCACTAGATTAAAAGTGGGTTTTTATGTTTGATAAATTTACTTATTAATCCTCGATTGGGACAAACTCAACTACCTCTTCAATTGGACAATCTAAATATTCACAAATGAGACCAATAACATCTAACGCAACATAGTAACTTCATATATCGTTTTTGAAGCTATAATAGTTGCGGCTTTATTTCAATAAATAAAACAAAGGGAGAGGATTTTAATGTTACAAACACAAATGGAAAAAGTAGAAGAAATTAAGGAATTTGAAGCTTATGGTTCTGTAAAATTAGATGTTTCTACTATTATATATGTTAACAATGAAATTCAAGCTGAGAAAAAAGCGCTTAGTGAAATGAATGAATATGGGATTGCTCATGCACATATTCAAGTTGTATTAAATGATGGAACTGTAAAAACGATGAAGATACATAATTGGGAATTACTAAACGCAGTTGAAGCAGTTTTTGAAGATTAATAATTAACTTTTATATTGTAACAATCTACTATTATATGCTATATTCAAATTAGATATGACACAATTGACCACTAAATACATCAAACACAAGCCAATAAATAGGCAGACCAACCTCATAATTAAAAATTTAAAATCCCTTGATACATAAGCTTTTATACAGTAAGTATGACTAAAGCAAAGCCAACAAACTCAGAGTTTATCGCGATGGTAGCAGATAAGCTTCGTTTGGAACATAAAGCAAGTTAAATGGAGTTAAAAAAGTCTTTCTACTATAGAAAGGCTTTTTGTATTAACTTTAATGAACCATTCAGCTATATATCACCTGATTTCTCCACAAACGTATTTTATACGATAAAAAGGTTTAAGGATTTCATTATTAAGCCTATATAACTTATTTGTATTTCAACTGATCTATTTCGAGTTTTTCTAATTGGTATTGAGATAAGGAAGCTAAGTTCTCAAAAGTTCTTAAAATGTCGTCTGGAAATTCTCTAATGGAAGTGAATTTCTTATACATTTGAATTGTCTTTTCTTCTTGATTTATGCATAACTGAATACTTTCGGAAAGAGTAGATGGTTTGGAAATATAATTGGTTGCGATATTTTCAGGAATTTCAATATTATATTTTTTAAACAATGGTAATAATATCTTAATATGACGCTGTTCCCCGATTTTTATTTGGATTAGTGGTCGAATACTTCCGAATGCTTCAATATAAGTATCGAAATTTGCTTGTGCTAAAAATTCATCTTCTAATGCATAGGTAAGAGCTTTTGCAAGTGAAAGCTCATTGTCAATTAAAGCTTGTTTCGCTCCATAGGCTGAAATTTGGTCACTGTAAGAATGAGAAGGTATTACTAGTATAACCGATACGAATAGAATGACGGAGAGTAGATGTGGTTTTATTTTTAATCACTCCTTTATAATGAGGAAATTACTAGTAAGTTCTGTTATTTAATAATCAATTATGCGTAAAACAAAAAAGGTAGCGATAGAAAAACATCGCTACCCCCATTTTATAACCTGACCAGAATGGGACAGGCCACCACCGAATCCGTATAATAATAAAGTATCCCCGTTTTTAATTTTCCCTTCTTTGATACCAAGATCAATAGATAATGGGATAGATGCTGCTGAAGTATTCCCGAATTTTACCATACTGTAGATTGTTTTCTCTAAACCAATCCCACTTTTTTCACAAATAGATTCGATCATTCTTAAATTTGCGCTATGTGGAATAAACCAATCAATATTGTCAAAGGTAAGGTTAATTGTTGAAAGTAGAGATCTCATCCCATCTGGAACAGTTGTAACAGCCCATTTGTACACTTCTCTGCCGTTTTGAACAAGTTGTTTTTTATGTTCAAGTTTTTGTTGAAACATTGTATGAGATAAATTTGTGCTATATAGATGAATAGCCTTATCTCCTTCAGAATGTACAGTGGATGCAAGGAAATGCCCATTGGGATCTTCTTCTACAAGCACAGCACCTGCACCATCACCAAACAGGATGCAGGTTGTTCGATCGGTAAAATCTGTAATTTTAGAAATCGTTTCAGCACCAATGACTAGCACTCTTTTATGGATTCCACTAGTAATTAATCCATTTGCCAAATGAAGTGCATAGGTAAATCCTGCACATGCTGCATTAAGATCAATCGCACCAGCATTTTGTATTCCTAGTCTTCCTTGTACATATGACGCAACACTTGGTGTGTGATAATCGGGAGTCATTGTACTAACAATGATAAAATCTACATCACTAATTTCTTTATTGTATCTAAAAGCTAAATCCTCTATTGCTTTTATACATAGATCGCTGGTGAATTCATTTTCTTTTGCAAATCGTCTTTCTTTAATGCCTGTTCTTTTTGTAATCCATTCATCATTTGTATCGATTATTTTTACGAAATCATCGTTAGTCATGACTCGTTCAGGTACATAAGATCCAATAGCTGTGATTCGGGAATTTGAGTACAATTCATTCACCTCGTCAAATTTTATATCCTTATCATACCATCTAATATTAATACTTGGTACTAATTTTCGATAATAGTTGGGTAGAAAGAGGAAAAGCTGGTACGAAAAGCGAATCAAGATAGTGGTTTGTCTTGTGATAATGTACATCCCCCCTTAACTTATTGAAAGCAAGGGGGGGAACGAAATTAGTTCTTTTTTTCTTCGTTTTTGTCTAGTTCTGCTAATTTAGCAATTAGAATATGCTGTGGCATATGCATAATTTGTTCAAGTGGAACATTGAGTGATTTAGCTAGTTTCTGAGCCGTTTCAGCAGAAATTTGTAATGGTCTCATGTGATCAACCTCCTAAAATCTATTTTTACATGAAATGAGGGTGCATTCAAGATGACATTAATTTTTGGCCATAGAGGATCAGCTGGTACATACCCTGAAAATACAATGCTGTCATTTTTAGCAGCTTATCAGGCTGGAGCTGATGGAATTGAGTTGGATGTTCAAATGACAAAAGATGGTGAACTTGTTGTCATTCATGATGAAACCGTTGATCGTACAACAAATGGTTCTGGATTTGTGAAGGATTCTATGTTGTCTTACATCTTGGAGTTGGATGCGAGTTTTACGTTAAGCGATTACCGTGGGAAGGTCAAAGTCCCTACTCTTGAAGAAGTGTTAACATGGGTTTCAACTCTCCCGTCATTTTTAATCAATCTCGAATTGAAAAATGGGATTGTCGAATATCCAATGATTGAGGAAAAAACGATTGAATTGGTTCGAAAATATGGCCTTCAAAACCGGACTATTTTATCATCTTTTAATCATTATAGTTTGGTGAAATGCAGAGAGCTTTCCGATGATATTGAAACGGCCATTCTTTATATGGAAGGATTATATGAGCCTTGGAATTACGCAAAACAAATTGGTGCAACGGGGTTGCATCCGCATTATTATGCAGTAAATCAATCGATTATTAACCATTCTATATCCAGTCAAGTTGCAGTAAGGCCATTTACAGTTAATGATGAAAGGGTTATGTTGAATTTAATCGAAAATGGCTGTACCGCCTTTTTTACAGATTTTCCAGAAAAGGCAGTGAAGGTGAGGGAGAAATAAACTTTTTATTCTACCAAAAAAGAGTGAACCTTGGTTCACTCTTTTTACTGTTGCTTCACTTTTTTATTTCTTATTACTGATGAACTTTTTTTGGACTTTATTGCGCTTGCGATCTCTATAAAAAATAAATCCTGCAACAAAGGAAAGTCCTCCTAGAAAAAACAGAAGTCCTAATATGAACTGTAACCAAAGAAATGGTATAGGTGGTTGAAGAATACCAAATGTCATATCACGCATAAGTTTAATACCGTAAGCTGCAATTAATCCTGGTATAACCATAATAATTAGGGCAATGATTCTTGACATAATAAGTACGTCCTTTCTTATACTCAAAATAATTGTCTGTTTCTTCACTGTATTTGTCAAGTAGTATTCTTTTACGATATGATAAAGGTGTGCAAAAAATTGCAAACATTTGGATTAAATATTATGGTCATTCCGATGTATACAAAGGGGATAGATTTTTATGCAGCGAGTTATGATAGTTGGGGCTGGTAAAGCTGGGACAGCACTATTAAAAAGAATGGTTGAAACAAAAGTTATGAAAGTAGTTGCTGTAGTAGACAGAAATGAGCATGCTACTGGAATAGAGTATGCGAAAAAACGAGGAATCCAAACGAGTACAAATTGGGAACCGTTTATGGATTCAAACCTTAATATCATTATTGAAGCAACTGGTGCTAAAGAAGTGATGCAAAAGTTACAAAAGGAAAAACATTCAGATATGATGATTATTCCGGGTTCTGTAGCTCTTATTATCTCTGAGCTTGTTGAAGAGAAAGAAGTATTAATTGCAAGACTTAAAGAAGAAACCTATAAACAGCAAACGATTTTTAATTCAACAAATGATGGCATGATTGTGATTGATATTAATGAAAACATCATTTTATTTAATAAAATGGCTGAAAAAATTACAGGTTTTCCAAGAGAAAAAGCAATAGGTTTAAACATAAAAGAGGTCATTCCATCTAGTAAACTTGGTAGAACATTAAAAACCCGGGAAGCTGAAATAAATCAAGAGCAAGTACTAGAAAATGGCTTAAAGATTATTACAAATAGAATTCCTATGATCGATGAATCAGGTAATCTACTTGGTGCATTATCATTGTTTAAAGATATTACTGAGGTAGTAAACTTAGCAGAGGAAGTTACGAATCTAAAGGATATTCAGATGATGCTTGAAGCGATTATACAATCTTCTGAAGAAGCAATTTCAGTTGTTGATGAAGAAGGAAGAGGTATTCTAATTAATCGAGCTTATACGAAGTTAACTGGATTAACAGAAGATCAAGTAATTGGTAAACCAGCAACTGCCGATATTTCTGAGGGCGAGAGCATGCATATGAAGGTTTTGCAAACAAGACGTGCTGTTCGTGGTGCAAGAATGAAAGTAGGACCTTCCAAAAAAGATGTGATTGTCAATGTTGCCCCGGTAATCGTTAGTGGAAAGCTTAAGGGGAGTGTAGGGGTTATCCATGATATGTCTGAAATCCAAACCTTAACAACCGAACTGAATCGGGCTAGGCAAATTATTCGGACGTTGGAAGCAAAATATTCATTTGAAGATATTATCGGTATAAGTGAAGAAATGAAAATGGCAGTTGAACAAGCGAAATT
>DASQMK010000391.1:0-2115 GCA_035645575.1 Metabacillus sp. | reverse complement strand
AATGCTAGAAATGAAAAATAATAAACCCGATGTTAGAATGATTTTGATTAAAAAGACCAAAAGGACCATTTCTTGTGCGTAAAATTTAAATATCTCCACAATAAGTATTGGTTCCCCGCCTACTCTAGCCCCGATGATCATATAGCAAATCACAATTGTAGGAAGTAACACACCAAACCAGCGATATAATTGCACAAGCATCCCAACAAAATAACCTAATGCAGCTAGTAAAAACACATACATCACGCTTACAATCAAGCTTAAAATGAGTTCATGAAAAGGAATTGTAGTACCCATCACATACCCATCTTTTAAAAACAGATGCATGATCACCTTAAACAATTGACCAGCAAGAACAGCTGTTACTCCCCCTATGACACTAGAAAAAAATAAAAAAACCATGTTTGATATATGACTACTTACCCTGTTAGCCACAAAAACAAAATCATCATTACGATAGGCCTTTGTTGTGATAATAATCGCCGTTATGAAACTCCATATCAACGTAAGAACAATACTTATATCACCTGTATAGTAGTTAATATCTATTGAAAATCCGTTATGGCTTGTTCCCATCATTCTACTTCCATTCGTAGATAACAAAAGACTGATAACCTGAACCACGAGTAAGGAACTAAACACATTTAAATATGCATTCACCTTATAAAAGAATTGTTTCTTTACAATATCGGGAAGCTTACCTTCTGTTAAAGACATCATCAATACCCCCAATCGTTTTATTTGTTAAATACGTACACAAATCATCCGTAGAAATAGGTGAAATATGAACTCCCATCAAAGCTGCTTGCTCGATTTCTAAGTTTGTAAGGGAATTTTTTATTCCTATTTGTAAATGATCATTACCAAAACTTTTTTCATATATGATTTCTTTATCTCCGGCGATATCTCTCACACATTTCTCAGAGCCTTTTAAATAAACACCATAGTCCTTAAGTTCATCTATTGATAAGTGAAGACATTTTTCACCGTCCTTTAATAACAATACATCCTCTAGCAAGTCTTCAATTTCATTTAATAGATGACTAGAAAGAATAATTGTTCTAGGGTGATCAAGGTAATCCTTTAATAACGCACGATAGAAGTCCTTCCTAACCGAAGCGTCCATCCCTGTTGTTGGCTCATCGAATATTGTTAACGGACAGCGAGCTGATAAGCCAAGGATCATGTTAAACGTACTTTTCATTCCTTTTGAAAGCTGTTGATAGCGCCAAGAAGGGCGAAAGGAAAAATAGTCGAATAATCGCTCTGCTAATATCTGATCCCAATTCCCATAAAAAGTAGCTGCTGATTGAAGAATATCTTTGAGGGTTAACGTATTGGGAAAGTTCATTTGATCATCTATATATATTCTGTTTGCTGAAACAAATAATGAGTTAAAGGGATTCCTTGAAAAGACGTTGATATCACCTTCTGTTTCACGGATAAAGCCTGCAATAATTTTGAGAAGGGTTGTTTTTCCTGCACCATTTCTACCAATAAGACCTGTAATCGTATTTTCTTTAATCATAAATGATACTTGACGTAATGCCTTCTTCCTTCCATATGCCTTCGAAAGCCCTTTACATTCAATAACACTCATGAGGTTCCCCCCTTACGATGTTTATTTTCCTTCACAATCATATCGATTAATTCTGCTTCTTCTACATGAAGTCGTCCTGCTTCTAAAACAAGATCATGAACTAAACGTTTTAATGTTTGATTTTTTCTTTTAGTAAGAATGATCTCCTTTGCATTCTCCGAAACAAACATTCCTAACCCTCTCTTTTTATATAAAATGCCTTCTTCAGCTAATATATTTAACCCTTTGGCGGCTGTTGCAGGATTAATATTGAACATGTCCGCTAGTTGATATTGAGAATAGATTTTTTCATGTTCCTTATGATTCTCCTTTAAAACCTCTGTCTCAAGCCATTCTGCTATTTGGATGTAAATTGGTTTGGAATGATCTGAATCGATTATCAACTAAAGCCCCCCTTCCATAGTACATTACTGATGTAATGTACTATACCTTTTTTTTCAATAATATGCAATTGTTTTCATCTATAAAGCAGTTTCATTCTTTCATCCTCTCCATTTCGGCCTTCATCGCCTTTA
>DASQMK010000390.1:0-4019 GCA_035645575.1 Metabacillus sp. | reverse complement strand
GGTTACCATGCGACGAGTAAGATTAATCGATGTTTTTACACATCCAATTGCACAAAAATATTTAAATCGTTCCGGTGTTTCACATGCGATTACAGTTGCTAAATATGCTGTTCAGCTTGCTATTAAGCATGATGTAAATCCTGACATAGCCGCTAAGGCGGGATTGCTTCATGATATTGGGCATTATGAATGGTACAAAAATGGAGAATGGGATTATGATGCATATATTAAAAATGATATTCATGCAATTAAAGGGGCTGAACGTGCACATAAGCTTTTAATCAGACTAGGTGAGGATCGAAAATATGCGAAGGAAATTGCTCTTGCCATTCTCCTGCACACTGACTCATATTTACCCGAAAATTCTATAAAAAAAAATTCATTACAACGAATTGTCCGATTAGCAGATGAAATGGATGAGGAACCATTTGGTAAACATCATTACCGAAAGATTGGCTATGAGGATGCTATGAAGGAAATTAAACGATTGGACTATACAGTGGAACAGTTTATTTCTGAATATCGACAATCAGTATAGGCTATACAAAGAAGCAGACCAAAAGAGGGGTCTGTTTTTCATTTATATGGAAGAATAAATTGGCAGTGTGGAAGATTTATTCGATGTTGTAGCCAATTTAAAGTATGAAGTTAAAGGGCAACTAGGCATCATGCTTCGCCCTTACAGTTTGCCAATCGACGAGTTTTCTTTTTGATTCGAATGTTGGACTTAAAGTAGAAGAACACGTAGATTGTTTGACTGAAAGATTGACAGAAGATAAGATGTTGATAACAAATATATAATCCCGTCTTAACTTAATCTTAGGAGGTGACAGGGTCTGTTCAGAAATGAAAGATTGAGAGATACAATTCTACTGGAAATATGTATGATCAGCCCTTTATATTGGATATTGTAAACTTGTTAATTGTTGTGGTTCTTGTTGCCATAACAGCATTTTTTGTTGCTTCAGAATATGCTATCGTCAAATTAAGAATCTCTAGAATTGATCAACTGATTGCAGTAGGAAATAAAGCTGCAATTGCTGCAAAAAAGATAACATCAAATCTTGAGGGGTATTTATCAGCATGTCAGTTAGGAATTACAATAACTGCCTTAGGTTTAGGGTGGATAGGTGTGCCAAAAATCTCAAGTTTGTTACATCCGCTATTCAATCATTTAAATATCAATGATTCGATAGGTCATGTCTTGTCATTTGTCATTGCTTTTTTATTCATCACGCATTTGAATGTTGTAATTGGAGAACTTGTACCGAAAACGGTGGCTATATATAAAGCCGAATCCATCACTCTTTTTGTTGCTAGACCACTGCTTTTTTTCTATCGTTTAATGTTTCCGTTTATTTGGATATTAAATGGAACAGCAAATCTTCTTGTTCGATTATTAGGTCTAAAACCAGCTTCTGAGCATGAACATACCCATACTGAGGAGGAGCTAAGAACCATCCTCTCAGAAAGCTATAAAAGCGGTGAAATTAATCATTCCGAGTTTAAATATGCTAATCGTATCTTTGAATTTGATGATCGTATTGCAAAAGAAATTATGGTTCCACGTACAGAAATTATGACAACCTCTGTAGAGAAGACGTTCCAGGAAATTTAGAGATGATGAGAAATGAAAAATACACTCGTTATCCGGTTGTAAACGGTGATAAAGATCATATTTTAGGCATGGTCAATATTAAAGAAATTTTTACCGATTTATATTATTTAACGCCTAATGGTAGAAAAAACACATCTATACAAAAATATATTCGTCCAGTGATTCAAGTAATTGAATCAATTCCCATCCATGATTTATTAATGAAAATGCAAAAAGAACGAGTGCACATGGCCATTTTAATAGATGAATATGGTGGAACTGCAGGACTTGTAACGGTAGAAGATATTATTGAAGAAATTGTCGGAGATATTCGAGATGAGTTTGATCAAGATGAATTACCTGACATTCAAAAACAAGGAGATCGGCATTTCATTGTAGATGGAAAGGTATTAATTTATGAAATAAATAATATTTTAAATATCAACATTGATGCTGAAGATATTGATACTCTGGGCGGTTGGATTTTGACACAAAACATAGAGAGCAAGCAAGGAGATAGTATAACATTTGAAGGATATGAGTTTTACATTTTAGATATGGAAGGACATCTTATAAGGTTAATTGAGATAAAAAAAGCTGTTAAGAATGAAGAACCTTTACTCCAATTACTAAAAGTTGAGGGAAATTAAAAGGGTAATTATGTGAATTCATAGTATGTATCGGTATAAAATGTTGAAACGATTTTTGTTTCTTTACGTATAAAATTATATACTTTATATTACCTTTGGGTTAATGTTTAGTTTTCATGCCCATAATGTTGATATGAGGTAGAATTGAAACTGGAGGAAAAAATGTGTTAAAATCAAAAGTTCATTTTTGGACATTACAAATTTTATTAATGCTTTTAATTGTCTATGTTGGTACAAAAGTTTCTTTTTTATTTGAACCCATTATTGTATTTACTTCAACCTTGTTCTTTCCAATACTGATTGCAGGGATTTTGTTTTTTATTTTTAATCCGCTTGTGAAATTACTTGAACGAAATAGGGTACCTAGAACACTTGCTATTTTAATACCCTATATCGTGTTTATTGGGGTCGTTTCAGGTTTTATTTCATTCATTGGACCTATTGTTACTGCACAGGTGACCGATTTAATTAATAACTTTCCTACATATGCAAGAGAAATCTCGAACTTTATCTTAAATATGTCCCAAACTTATTGGTTCACATGGCTGATGGAACAAGAATATGTGTCATTAAACCAATTGGAGCAAACGTTAACGAGTTACGCAACAAGCTTACCAGAAAATATTACATCAAGCTTTTCAAAATTATTGGGTGTTGTAACAAATATTACTCTTACGATTGTCACCGTACCTTTTATTCTTTTTTATATGTTAAAGGATGGTCATAAATTCTCTGGAAAAGCGGTAAAGCTGTTTCCAACAGCTTATCGTGGAGAGGGATTGAAAATTTTAAAAGACTTATATGAAACACTCGCTACGTATATACAAGGGCAATTGATTGTATCTCTCGCAGTCGGACTAGGCTGCTTTATCGGCTATGCGATCATTGGTTTAGATTATGCTTTAGTCCTTGGTATTGTAGTAGCTATTACTAATATAATTCCATATGTTGGTCCGTTTATTGGTGCTGCCCCAGCGGTTATTATTGGACTTTTGGATTCACCAACAAAAGCATTGCTTGCAGCTATTGTTGTCACCGTTGTACAACAGATTGATGGAAATCTTTTGTCTCCGCTCATTATCGGAAAAAGACTTAATACTCATCCATTAACGATTATTTTATTGTTAATTGGTGCAGGAAGCTTTGGTGGAATTATCGGCATGATATTAGCTGTACCGACCTATGCTGTCTTAAAAGCCGTTACATTAAATGTAATTCGTTTAATTAAATTAAGAGCAAAGTCTAAGGAAGAAATCATTAGCAATAATTTAAATGGGTAGGCAAGAACCCTTTTGTTTTTTAAACATAGGATAGCTAGTGAGTTCATCACTTCATTTTGGAAATAAGAAAGGGAGAAGGACGGATGCCTGCTTTTGTTGGCCCTATTCAATTAAATAGTGTTGATCGTTCTGCTGTATTTAAAGTTGGAGATACTTTTAGTTTATCTCCTAAAGCTTCAAATAAGGTGTCCCTTGGTTCTGGTTCGGCCAATACAGGAGATTTCACTGATACACAAAATGTTTTTAACATAACAAATTTCCATGATAGTGACGTAGTAGATCAAAGTAATCTTTTCAATTTTTAAGTGTGAAAGACCTGAAAGAGAGTAAACACTCTGTTTCAGGTCTTTTTTGTTGCTTAGGAAATTATAAAATGCTTGAACTGTGGATAACTACTTCGACATCCAGCTCCAGCGCCTAGCCCCTCGAGGTCATAAGCTAATATAGAATTGAAGGCAAAGGACGCCTTCTATTCTAAATCATCTTATTTGC
>DASQMK010000389.1:0-5198 GCA_035645575.1 Metabacillus sp. | reverse complement strand
GCTAATTCGGGTTTTTGGATATTGATTTAAGTACAATGAGAAATAAGAGGCCTCAATAATTGTACTTCCTTTTACAAATTCCCACCAAGTTAAGTGTAACACCATATTAAAAAACGGTCTTTTACACTGCCTGCTAGTATTGAAGATGTACAATAAAAGTATTTCATAGGATCATAGGAAGGAAAAACTCTTTTTCTATGCAACGGACAAAAAATGCTGAATTTTGTTGAAACAATATAAGTGTAATCATTTCTTTCCAAAGAAAGGTGGTGAAATGATGAAATTACGGAGCTTACTTTTAAGTGGTTCTATTATTTGTGCAGGGCTATTTTTTCCTTACGATACATTCGCTGAAAAGCCTGATCAAGCTCAGAAGGCTATTGAAGCAAAAGAAATCGTTGAAACGATGAAAGATCTTGATTCAATCTCAAATGCTTCCTCGGATGAAAATTCGAAGAAACTAGAGCCGAAGCAGCCTGTAAAGGAAGTGGTTGAGAAAGCTGTACCTACTCCAGCTCAGGCCAGTGAAAAAGCTGGACAAAAGGATACGCTGCCGGAGATAGCAAATGAAAAGGCTCAGCAAGCGGTCCAAGAAAGTAAGCAAAAAAATGAAAAGGTTTTAAAAGTTATACATACTACTGAAAAAGAGACGAATCAAACAGTAAAGAAAACTGTCTCTGGTCAAAATAAGGAAAAAACACAAACAAGTGAAAAACAGAAGGAGACGTCAAAAGACGCTTCGATGAAAGTAAAATCTTTCGAAGAGTCTGCGCAGCCTGTTGGTAAAAAGAAGAGTGCCGAAAGGACATCTCCTAAAATCCTTAATAGATCAGAGGAAGATCAAACTGTTAAAACCATGAAAGAGTCTAATGATGTTGCGAAGGACAAGCCTGAAGTTGAAGAGAAAAAGAACCTTCCATCTATTCCGGATAACGGTCTTAATGCGAAGGTGAAAATTTATTCTTTAACGAACCAAAAGGCACAAGATGGACCATCAAAGGATCGTTCAGGAAATGGATCGTACACAAGTAGTATTTTTGATAAATTCTTGCTTGAATCAGAGAAGTATTTAAGTTTAAAGCGAATTCAGCCATTTATTTCTCGGCAATTTGAATTACGCAATCAATGGGATCACGCACCTCCTTCTCCACCGCCACAGAAATCTTCTTTTATTTAAAAATGATCGTAAATAAATTTTTAAAACAAAAAGGAGAGACTAAAAAATGAAATTGAAAAATAATGTCGTAAAATCATTAGTGTTAGCAGGAGTCGTATCAGTTGGTGTTTTTGCAGGGGGACAAATTAGTGAAGCAGCTGCTCCAGTAGATGCAAAAGCAGTTAAAACGGTGAAAGTTGAAAAAGCTTTAGATTCGAATATAGAAGTCAAAACGAATAAAGCTCAGGCAAGCGTGAATGCTAGTGCAACAGCAAAGGAAAATGCGGCACTAAATTCTGCAGTACATGGAAAAACAAAAGTTGCTGCTGAAGTTGAAGTAAAACCTGAGGTAACAGAAGAAGAGCAAACTGAGGCTGTAGTTGAAGAGGTTAAAGAAAATAAATCTGCAGCTAATAAAGTGAAATCACAAGCAAGTGAACATGCGAGTGAAAATGCAAAACTACATGCGAATGAAAACTCTGCTGTTCATGCAGTAGCTGAAGAAACAACAGAGGAAGCCGAAGAGGTTGAAGCAGAAGTAGAAGAAACAGTAACAGAAGAAACAACAGAAGCAGTTGAAGAAGTTGAAACAGAAGTAGAAGAAACAGTAACAGAAGAAACAACAGAAGCAGCTGAAGAATTTGAGACTGAAGTAGAGGAAACAGTAACGGAAGGAACAGCAGAAGCAGCTGAAGAATTTGAGACTGAAGTAGAGGAAACAGTAACAGAAGAAACAACAGAAGCAGTTGAAGAGGTTGGAACAGAAGTAGAAGAAACAGTAACAGAAGAAACAACAGAAGCGGTTGAAGAAGTTAAAACAGTAACGGAAAAAACAACAGAAGCGACTGAAGAAGTAAATCCTTCTACTGTAAATAAAGCTGAAGCACGAGCAAATGCAGAAGCAAGTGAAACAGCTAAATCTCATGCACATGTAAACGCTGCTGTTCATGCGGTAGCTGTTGAAGAAGAAGTAAAAGAAGAAACAACAGAGGAAGCTGATGTAGAAGCTGCTGCAGAAGTAGAAGTAGAAGTAGAAACAGAAACAGAAGTAGAAGCTGTAGAAGAATAAGATTTTGATGAAGAGCCGGAGTATTGATACTCCGGCTCTTTTAGTACGCAACCTTGGGACAAGGGGACAGGTGAATTGACCCACTTTTAGTAAGGGGCTGCTAGTGTATCCTGGCATTCATATATTTACTTTAACTTACATTAGAGGGACGGCGAACCTGTCCCCCTGTTCCACTTTTACCTCTCCAAAACACCTATGAAAAATGCCTCCAATTTTTCTTTTGAAGAAAGGCTATTAAATGATGCCTTTTTTAGGTAAGACGGTTTCATTTTTGTCACAAACATAGAGTTATCATGTGTTTGTTTTGAAGTCATGATAATCTGTCCAATTTCGGTACCTTCCTTAATTTCCTGTATTCCCCCTGAGCTAAGGCCTGTTTTTACAGCCTTCTTCTCAACTAAACCGTTTTTATTTAAATAATAAACAAATGCATTCTCATCCTGTTTCACAATTGCGTTTTGGGGAACAGTAGGAACCTTTAATGCCTGATCTAATGTGACTTTTACATCAGTTGTGGAGCCGATTGGAAGTGCATCTCCTTGCTCTGTAAGTGTTGCTACATATGGATAGACGTTCTCCTTACCTATCTTTGGTTCATCTTCAGGATAGGAATGTATTTCGGTTAATGCTCCTTCTAGTTTTGTTTTCTCTCCAGAAACGGTTGCGTTAATGGGCATATCAACTTTTGCCTTTTTCAGCTGTTCCGCCGTTAATGTTCCTTTGATGGCTAAAGTATTTGAAGCTATTGTTACGACTGGGTTTCCAAGCTGGTCATTAACCTCTTTGACGATGCCGTCAATTTCACTGATCACCATCGCTGAATCACTTTTCTCATTTAACAGACTAATTTGCGTTTCATAGTTTTTAATTTTATCCTCAAGCTTGCTTTTTTCAAGCTCTTTCTTATAAATTTCCTGTTCAATCTGACTGATGATCATATCATTAGAAGAAGTGTCTTCTGTTTCTTCCGTACTATTTAGGTCATCTTCAAAGCTGAACACTGAATCTAGTGCATAGCTGCTAGTGGAGGGGGAAGAAATGGAAGCTTGATAGTCCGAGAGTTTGTTGATGTATTGGTCAATACTGATAAGTTCGCTCTCCGCTTGGCTAATATCAGTCTCTAAGCTTTCTCTTAATTGGTCAAGCTCAGGAGTCGCATACTCAAGCAGCGGAGTACCTACTGTTACTTCATCACCTTCTTTAACAAGAAAGTGAAGGAACTCTTTATCGGTGTCATCAAAATAAACCTTATATTCTTCCTGAGGTATTAGAATCCCCTTCGTATCAAATGTTTTGGTAACATTTCGCTCTTGAACCCTTGTCCAATCTTGAACATAAACAGTGTGTTCAACTTTACTATCTTTTTTCCAGATTAAATAGGTGTTTAGCGTTATAAAGCTAATACAAAAGAAGATAAGAGACAAGATAAACCATTTTTTCATTGAAACCACATCCTTACTAATACAGGCACCTCGATATATGCCATAAAGGCGTGTAAGAGCCAGCTAAATAGGTAAAAGAGAACAATTATTAAAAGGGTAAAAAACTTATTTTTATCAGTAAGTCGCACCAAATAAAAAGTAAGTAGTGTGATGGCTGCTATTTGAAACAGTGTGATCGAACTCAAAAAATGAATCCCAAATTCATGTTTGAACAAGTGCTGGGCGATGACCCCTAAAGAAAAGGGATTGCTAGCCTGGTTTAAACTAAAAAATACGAGTATGGGATAAGTAATAGCCTTTTCCACTAAATGCATGGAGAAGACAAACATCTGGACGATCACAGCTTTTTTATAGGAAACCCCTAGAGTAACCCAATAAATGAAGGCAGGAAACCAAAGAAGTAGAGAGGTATATAGTAAGCTTGAGATCAGCTTTCCTGCTAATAATAAAACCTTTCCAGCCTCAAACTCGTCCTTAGAAAAGTCCGTAATCCCTCCGGAGTACGTTTCTGTTCCAATACCAAAATAACCACTAGTGACAAAAATAAGTGCACTGAGTAGATAAAGAACCACAATTCTCCAGCCAGAACCTGATGTTGTCTCAGCCTTTTGTAGTTGATAGAGGTATACCTGTGGGTGGAAAATTGCCTTTAAGATCGATGTTTCATATATCATATAAAGTCTCCTAACTTATAAAGTTACCTCTCTAGTTTATATGATTTTGCCGAAGAATACCGTTGAAATTTGTCGATTTAAATAATTAATAGGACAATATTGTGGAAAATTGGACAAACTACCTAGGAATCTCGTATTTATCATTTTCTTGCCTCAACCTCAACTTTTTAAAAGGAAAAATAATAGGAAGATTATCCTGAAATTAGATTGTATGTAATAAATGAATGGAGAAGCACGTACTATTTCTCGAACTAGTGAAAGCATCTAAAAATTTCTAGTCGACGAATGTAAATATTTAAATGAAATGTAAATCAAGTGTTAATTTATTGTGTAGTTTTATGATCTCTAGTATAAAAATTTTTGTCTACCTAATATATTTATCACTAGCATTCAAAAATCTTTTTTCATTCCAAAGATATGAAAAACGGTAAGGGAAATGGGAGACTTATGACAAACTTGAAAATGCTTTTAAACAAAGACTTTCTTAAAAAGCATCTACTCGAAACAGGGGTTGTTTTATGTTTTGTTTTACCACCGGTAGGAATTGTATGGCTCATGTGTATTGGATGGAATCATTTGAAACAAGTAATTGACTTAAAGGCGCCATTTTACCTTAATGCAACTACTTTCTTATTTATTTGCTTAGGCATAGCTACGTTAGGGGCGAGTTTTTCTGAGGATAGTGAAGCATATATGCTTATGTTTGCGATGATTTTAGGATATTTAGGACTTTACCTGTATATTAAAGAACGGGCAACATTGTCTCTTATTCGTCGTTTTAAGTGGATGATGATTTTTGGCGGGATCTTCATCGTGATTTTCGGTAATATCATGAGAACATTTGAGGTATCAAATGT